>CAYGQN010000240.1:0-6825 GCA_964351795.1 uncultured Gammaproteobacteria bacterium | reverse complement strand
ATTGGCTGCAGGCCGTGGACAGGGCCATGACCGCCGCAACCGGGCCCTGAAACGACACGGCCGGCATCTGCGCCGGCCGTGTGCCACTGCAAAGGCGGGGTGGCTCAGAAGACCTTCAGCACCGCACCGGGATCGGCGTCCGGCCCCACTGATTCGGTGTCTTCCTCCAGGAATTCATCGAGATCCTGGGCGGGGGGATTGCCGTCATAGATCAGGAATTCACGCCGCTGGCGCCAGGCTTCACGCGTGAACGCGTACGGGTCGAGGGCTGCCTGGTCACGCACGCGGGTGGCATCGAGAAAGTTGGCGCGCGTGTTGACGGCGTTCAGTGCCTGCATGGGTACCAGTACCACGCTGCCCACGTAGAACAGCGGGTTCAGCAGGGTGCTGGTGACGCGGTCGCCAACGTCGCGAAAGGAGTCCGGCCCGAACAATGGCAGCATCAGGTAGGCGCCCTCGGTCGCGCCCCACACGCCGAAAGTCTGGCCGAGATCCTCGTTGTTGGCGTGCAGGCCCATGCCACTGGCCGGATCGAACAGCCCGCCGATGCCAACCGTGCTGTTGACGACAAAGCGGCCGGAGTCCTGGAAGAACTGCACCAGTTTGCCCTGCAGCAGATCGTTGGCGATGACATTGAGGTAACCGACGTTGGCAAAGAAATTGGTAACGGCCGTGCGGAAGAACTCCGGCGTCACCTTCACGTAGCCCTCGGCGACCGGTCGGATGAAGTTGCGGTCCAGACCGTCGTTGAAAGTATAGATGTTGCGGTTGGCCGGTTCGAACGGATCGCCCTCCGCGGCAACCGCCGTACCGGCAAGGCCAGCCATCGAGACCATCACAAGGGCAGCAAGCCGGCTGCGCCAGCGGTAGTTCAGACTCGTCATCAGCGCGCTCCAGTCGGGCGGTGTTCTTTTATTGTTGATACTTTACAACACGTTGCAGGCCGTAGATACCACTCGTAGCGAATGTTCACCTACGGGTCGGGCAAATTGCCGGATAGTTCCGAAACCTGCGTCCGCAGGCGCCCCAGCAAGGCGTCGAAGCCGCTCTCCTTGATAACGGACGAATAGTCGGCCCGCTTGAGTGCGATGTCGCTCACACCGTCGGCCACCACGTTCACTATCCGCCAGCCGTCATCCCCCTGGCGCAGCAGATAGGTAAACCGGACGGGCTCATTCTCGGGCCGTTCGAGCCGGGTATCAACCTGCACATAGCCATCGTCGCGCGGGTTGAGCACGGCGGGGGCGAAGCGCTCGCCGCTGAAACCGGCGAAGCGCGCAGCATAGGTCGCACTGCTCAACTCGCTGAAGACTTTGAGAAATTCTTCCTGCTGCGCCGCGTTGAGGCCGCGCCAGGTGCGCCCCAGTACGGCCCGCCCGATGGTGCGGAAGTCGAAGCTGCGATCGACCACCGGTTCGATCAGATCCAGGCGTGCCGCAAAGCGGTCCGCGCCGTCATTCTGCATGGCCTCGATGAGGGTGGCATGCAGGCGGTCGACCACGGCGGTGGCTGCGGGTTGTGCGGCGGGCGTGGCCGCTGCGGCGGTTGCAGCCAGCAGGAGCAGGGCAAGCGCGGGCAGCCAGGAGCGCAGGAGAATGGACATTTTTGCAACACCTCCGGTTGACTGGCGACTAGAGCCGAATCGTTCGTCAATGTTTCCACGTGGCCCGTGAACAGGATCTGAAGTCATGGGGCGCCGGATTCGTGGCGGGCATAGCTGCGCGCCTTCCAGCGCGAGCGCTCGCCCTGCCAGCAGCGCCGTGCCGAGTCCCAGGTCATGGCCAGGTACAGCAGCCCCGCCAGGGGCAGGCCCAGCGCCCATGCCGGATGCAGGCGATACAGGCGCAGCGTCGGCAGGTAGGTGGCGGCCATCACCAGCCAGGCCGCCAGCGCGGCGGGCAGGGCCCTGGCGCTGAACACGCCGGCCAGGGGCACGGCGAAGGCCAGCAGCATCAAGCCGGTGCACAGCGCCAGCAGGACTGGTGAGTACAGCAACTGGGTGTAGGCGGTGCGGGCGACCATGTCCCAGATCGGGCGCAGTGATTCGCAGGCGCGGGTGCTGCGGGCGGAGGTCGTCAGCCAGACGCCGGTGCGCTCGCCGCTGTTCTTCACCGCCCGGGCCAGCGAGCAGTCGTCGATGATGGCACCGCGAATGGCCTCGAAGCCGCCGATGCGCGCCAGCGTGTCGCGCCTGAGCAGAATGCAGCCGCCGGCGGCCGCGGCAACCAGCCGGCCCGGCCCGTTCGCAAGGTGGAACGGGTACAGCAGACGGAAGAAGTAGATGAAGGCCGGCAGCAGCAGGCGGTCCCAGAAGCTGCGGATGCGCAGTTCCACCATCAGCGATGCAAGCGCGCGCTGCTCGGCATCCGCCCGCTGGCGCAGGGCAGCGATGATGCCCGGCGCCAGCGAGATGTCGGCATCCAGCAGCAGCAGGCGTTCGCTGCGGGCCTCGGCCGCACCCTGCTGCAGGGCCCAGAGCTTGCCGCTCCAACCGGGGGGCGGGGTGGAGCCGCGCAGGACCCGCAGCTCCGGTATTCCGGCACTGTCGGCGATCGCGGCGGTGTCGTCGTCGGATTCGTCGTCGACAACGACGACGGCGGCGAAGCTGCCCTGTGCGCGCAGGCCGGCGAGGGTGCTGCCGATGTGCCCGGCTTCGTTGCGGGCCGGGATGATGACGGTGGTGTCGGGGAAGGCCGTGGTGGTGGCCGGGTCGCGCCCGGCCTCGAGCCGCTCGCGCACCGACCACGGCCGCCAGGGCAATGCGGCTATGAGCAGCCACAATGCCAGGGCGGCGATGGCGAGGGTGTTCAAGGCGCTGTCCCTGTGACAGCGCCCCGGGCCTGGCGAGCCGGTGTCAGCAGTATCGCGAGGCCCTCAGGCGACGCGCTTCTTGCTGCAGCCGGCACCCGCGTCTTCCTTGCGGATGACAAGCTGCGGCCGCGGCTGGTCTTCTTCGCTGTAGGTGAAGGTGGGCTCGGGCGCCATGGGGCCCTCGGTCCGCGGGCCGAACACGGCCACCTTCAGGGCCTTGAGCGGGCTGGAGAAGGTGTCGTTGACGGCGGTGGCCTCGTAGCCGCTGTGCACCATGCAGTCGGCGCACTTGGGGTTGCGGCCGGTGCCGTAGTTGTCCCAGTCGGTTTCCTCGAGCAGGGCCTTGAAGGTCGGTGCGTAGCCTTCGCCAACCAGCAGGTAGCAGGGCTTCTGCCAGCCGAACACGTTGCGGGTGGGGTTGCCCCAGGGTGTGCACATGTATTCCTGGTTGCCGGCGAGGAAGTCCAGGTACAGCGAGGACTGGTTGAAGCGCCACTTGCGGCCCTTGCCGAGCTTGAAGATGTCGCGGAACAGCTGCTTGGAGGAGCGACGCTTCAGGAACACGTCCTGGCGCGGCGCGCGCTCGTAGCTGTAGCCGGGGGAGATTGTCACGCCTTCGACGCCAAGCGCCATCATCTCGTCCATGAACTCGGCCACTTCATCGGCCGACTCACCCTGGAACAGCGTGCAGTTGACCGTGACCCGGAAGCCGCGATCGCGGGCCTTGCGGATGACTTCCACGCACTTGTCGAAAACGCCTTCGCGGCACACCGAGGCGTCGTGGCGATCACGGCCGCCGTCGAGGTGGATGGAGAAGGTCAGGTAGGGCGAAGGGCTGTAGTCGTCCATGCGCTTGTCGAGCAGCAGGGCGTTCGTGCACAGGTACACGAAGCGCTTGCGCTCGATCATGCCGGTGACGATGCGTGGCATGTCCTTGTGGATGAGCGGTTCGCCGCCGGCAATGGATACCATCGGAGCGCCGCATTCCTCGGCCGCGCCGATGCACTCCTCGTAGCTCAGGCGCTTGTCCAGGATCTCCTCGGGATAGTCGATCTTGCCGCAGCCGGCGCAGGCCAGGTTGCAGCGGAACAGTGGTTCGAGCATTAGCACGAGCGGATAACGCTTGTCGCCACTGAGTTTCTTGCCGATGAGATAACGGGCAATGCGGTAGCTCTGGATCAGCGGTACGGCCATATGAATAACCCCTCGGATCGCCGGGAATTTGCTTTGATTTCAGACGATTGCAGCTGCAAAATTGCTGCGCAGTCTACGGCATAGACGGCGCCATTGGAAGGCAGGCCGGGTATACGCGGCGTGAACGTGGCGCCCGCGCACTGCCCGCGCCATGACACAGTTGTATTGCATGCGTGCGGACCGGCACAGATAATGGCCGCATCATTCGTCCGCGAAGCTCCCCATGACCATCGATATTGCCAGCTATCCGCTGCTCGGGCACATAGAAGCGCCGGCCGACATGCGCCATCTGCCAGAACACCGGCTGACCGATCTCGCCCGCGAGCTTCGCGCCTTCCTGCTTGAGTCGGTCAGCCAGAGCGGCGGGCACTTTGCCGCCGGCCTGGGCACCGTCGAGCTCACCATCGCCCTGCATTACCTGTACCAGACGCCCGAGGACCGCATCGTCTGGGACGTCGGTCACCAGGCCTACCCGCACAAGGTGCTCACCGGCCGGCGTGATCGACTGCACAGCATTCGCAAGTGGGGCGGCCTGGCGCCGTTTCCCAAGCGCGACGAAAGCGAGTACGACACCTTCGGAGTCGGCCACTCCAGCACTTCCATCAGCGCTGCGCTCGGCATGGCGCTGGCCGCCCGTCGCAGCGGTTCGTCGCGCCGCGCCGTGGCCGTGATCGGCGATGGCGGCATGACCGCCGGGCTTGCCTTCGAGGCCATGAACCATGCCGGCGACACGGGCGCCGACATGCTGGTCGTGCTCAACGACAACAACATGTCCATCTCGCCCAACGTCGGCGCATTGTCCAACCGTTTCGCGCAGATTCTCTCCGGCCGCCTGTACGCCTCGGTCAAGGAGGGCAGCAAGAAGGTGCTCTCGCAGATGCCCAACGTCTGGGAGCTGGCGCGGCGCGCGGAGGAGCACGTGAAGGGGCTGATCGTGCCCGGCACGCTGTTCGAGGAGTTCGGGTTCAATTACATCGGCCCCATCGACGGCCATGATCTGCCAACCCTGCTCACGACCATTCGCAACATCCAGGAGCTGCGGGGGCCGCAGTTGCTGCACATCATCACGCGCAAGGGCAAGGGCTACGCCCCGGCCGAGGATGACCCGGTCAAGTATCACGGCGTCACCCCCTTCGACCCGGATCGCGGCATCGTGCCGGCCGGCAAGCCCTCCCGGCCCACCTACAGCAAGGTGTTCGGCCAGTGGATCTGCGACATGGCGGCGCTGGATCATCGCCTGGTCGGCATCACGCCGGCCATGCGCGAGGGCTCGGACCTCATCGCCTTCGAGCAACAGTACCCGGACCGCTATTTCGATGTGGCCATTGCCGAGCAGCACAGCGTGGCCGTGGCGGCCGGCATGGCCTGCGACGGGCTCAAGCCGGTGGTGGCCATCTACTCCACCTTCCTGCAGCGCGCCTACGACCAGATGATCCACGACGTGGCGCTGCAGAACCTGCCGGTGCTGTTCGCCGTGGACCGCGGTGGCCTGGTCGGTGCCGATGGGCCCACCCACAACGGCGCCTATGACCTCAGTTTCATGCGCTGCCTGCCGAACCTGGTGATCATGGCGCCGGCGGATGAAAACGAACTGCGGCAGATGCTGTACACCGGCTACACGCTCGACGGGCCCGCCGCGGTGCGTTACCCGCGCGGCACGGGGCCGGGCGTGGAGATAGAGCAGGAGATGCGCGCCATGCCGGTCGGCAAGGCGCAGGTCCGGCGCAAGGGTACCGGAGTTGCCATCCTCGCCTTCGGCGTCATGCTCGAGGATGCGCTTGCCGCGGGCGAGCATTTCGATGCCACGGTGGTGAACATGCGGTTCATCAAGCCGCTGGACGAAGCGCTCATCGCCGAGCTTGCCGACAGTCACGAGCTACTCGTCACGGTGGAAGAGAACGTGGTTGCCGGCGGGGCGGGCAGCGGCGTCAACGAATGCCTGGCCGCCAGCGGCCGGGCAATGGCCATTGCCAACTACGGGCTGCCGGATCGGCTTATCCAGCATGGCGGTCGCGAGGACATGCTTCGCGATGCCGGGCTTACGGCCGAGGACCTCATCAGCTTCATCGAAGGGCGCATCGCCACCACGCTGGCAGGCTCGGCGCAGTCGGCCTGATTGCCTGCGGGGCCGCCGCGCGGCGGGCTCAGTGGCCGGCGAAATGCGTGCCGAAGTGCGTCATGAAGCGGTCCAGAACCTGCACCGGGCTGTGTTTCGGCCGCGGCAGATCGCGGATGGTGCCGGGCGCGGTCTTCACGTGCACGAACACAGGCCCGGCCGCGCTGTGCTCCATCGCCAGCGGCAGGCTGGCACCCACCTCCCCGCCGAGTACCCGCCGGTAACCGCAGGCCGCCGCGATGGCAGGGAAGTCCACCGTCGCGCTGACGGTGGCCTGGGCGCCGGTGGAATCGTGGGCCTCGTTATCCAGTAGCAGGTGAACCAGGTTGGCCGGCGCGCAGGCGCCGATGGTCGCGAGATTGCCCATGCGCATCAGGGCAGCGCCGTCGCCGTCCACCACCAGCACCTTCAGGTCCGGGCGGGCCAGCGCGAAACCGAGGGCCAGCGAACTCGCACAGCCCATCGACCCGACCATGTACAGATGATTCGCGCGATCCTCAATGGCATACAGTTCCCGGCCCGAGTAACCCGTGGTGGCGAACACGGCCCAGCCACCATCGGCGGTTGCCTCCAGTACCTGTTCCAGCACCCGCTGGCGTGAGGGGCGTTCGGCGGGTGCCGCGGCGGGGTAGTGCGGCTGCGCTGCGGGCCCGGCCCGCACCAGCCCGCCGCGCGCCACCTCCAGAACCGCGGCGCTGACCATC
>CAYGQN010000239.1:2225-6830 GCA_964351795.1 uncultured Gammaproteobacteria bacterium | reverse complement strand
ATGCTGTACATCACCATTACTTCGGAGGACTCGGTCATCTCCATCGAGGAGACGGCCAATGGTCCGATGATCCGTTCCTTCGCCAGCGACAGCGGCGCAAACACGGGTGGTATCTCGGCGACACCGAAGAATGCCGGTTTCGCGCCGACGACCGCTCGCCTGAACTCGCCGGACAACCTGGCCATCGACTCGCTGGGCAACGTCTACATCATCGAGGACGCGCCCAACAGCAGCATGACCGGTGGCGATGTGTGGTTCGCCCGTGACATGGACAACGACGGTGTGGCCGAGTCCATCGACCATTTCCTCAGCCTCCAGGTCAACGGTGCCGAATCGACCGGCATGATCTTCAACCCGGCCGAGCCGACGAAGTTCGCCATCGCGGTTCAGCACCCGCGTACGACGGACCTGACCGATGCGGACAACGACGGTGTTCGTGATGCGGCCGGCCCTGGCGATGCCGTGTGGGAGTTCGACATTGCCGGCGTCATGCCGCCGGATTGCACCGGCCCCCGCAGCCAGTGGATGACCTTCAACAGCGAGACCCGCCGTTGGGTGCGCGCCTGCTCCACGCAGCGTGACTACAACGTGGTCGAGCAGGTTGAGGCCAGCGACACCAGCGACTCCGATTTCGCGAACCCGTAAGCCACGGTTCGATCCGCGGCAGGGACGCCGCACCGGAGTCGATGCAGTACAGGCCCCGCCCCTCAAAGGGCGGGGCCTTTTTTCATGCTCCCCTCATTCGGCCCACGCGCCGATTGCCCCCGTAGGAGCGGCTTCAGCCGCGAATTTCTCCCACGATTCGAATCCTCGCCGCCCGGCCAGCACTGCGCCCGGGGCCGTGCCTGGCGGGAATCGGGCCGCTGAACCCTTCCATACGCTACCGTATGTTTTTCGTCGAAACTGGCGTACCATGAAGCCGTGGGCTTGCAGAGGAGGGCGCGCGTGGAACCCCGTAAAAACATCGGCATCATCGGCGCAGGTTTTGCCGGGCTCAGCTCGGCGAAGGTATTGTCGGCCTTCGGCCACCAGGTCACGCTCTTCGACAAGGCCTCCGAAGTCGGCGGTGTCTGGGCGGCCGAGCGGCGCTATCCCGGCCTGACCACCCAGAACCCCCGCGACACCTACGCCCTGTCGGATTTCCCCATGCCGCGGGACTACCCGGAATGGCCCAGCGGCGAGCAGGTGCAGGCGTACCTGGAGGCCTACGCCAGGGCCTTCGGCCTGCTGCGGCACATCCACCTGAACACGCTCGTGCAGTCGGCGCGCTATGACGAGGCCGCCGGACAATGGCGCATCACCGCCGTGCGCCAGGGCCCGGCCGGCGAGGAGACCATCGAGCAGGCCTTCGATTTCCTCATCGTCGCCAATGGCATCTTCTCCGCGCCGTTCATCCCCGACTGGCCGGGCTCGTCGGCGTTCACCGGGGCCGGCGGCATCATCTGCCACACCAGCGAGTTCAACGATGTGGAACCCGCCCGTGACCGGCACCTGCTGGTGGTCGGCTTCGGCAAGTCCTCATGCGACGTTGCCGAGTCCGGCGTCGGCGTGGCGCGCACTGTGACCGTGGTTGCCCGGCACCTCACCTGGAAGATGCCGCGCTTCATCGGTGGCATCAACTTCAAGTACTTCATGCTCACTCGGATGGGCGAGGGCCTGTTCCGCTACATCCGCCTGCGCGGCTTTGATCGCTTCCTGCACGGGCCGGGCCTGCCGCTGCGCAATTTCATGCTCAATACCGTGGAGAAGCAGATCGCCCGGCAACTGGATATCGAGGCGGCCGGCCTGCACCCGGGCAAGCCCTTCGAAACCATTGCCCGCAGTACCGTGAGCATGGTGTCGCGGGACTTCTATGCCGATGCGAAGGCCGGGCGGCTGACGGTGAAGAACGGCACGGAAATCACGGCACTGCGGCCTGGGGAGGCGGAGTTGTCCAGCGGCGAGACCATTCCCGCCGATGTCATCGTCAGCGGCACGGGTTGGCACCAGGATGTGCCGTTTCTGGACCGCGACGTGATGGCGAAGATCACCGATGCGCGCGGCAACTTCCGGCTCTACCAGAGCATGCTGCCGGTGGGCGTCCCCGGGCTGGCCTTCAACGGCTACAACTCCTCGTTCTTCAGCCAGCTGAGCGCGGAGGTCTGCGCACTGTGGATTGCCGAGTACCTGGAGGGTGCCATCGGGCTGCCGTCCGAGGCCGAGATGCAGAGCGCCTGCGACGAGCGCCTGGCCTGGATGGAGGCGCGCACCGACGGCAAGCATTCCAAGGGCACGAACATCATCCCCTTCTCCGTGCACCAGATGGACGAACTGCTGAACGAGATCAACCTGAACATCCCGCTGCCGCGACGCTTCCTCCAGTGGTTCAAGCCGGTGACCGGCTCGGACTACCGCCCGCTCACCAACCGCCTGCTGGCGCGCCACGGCCGACCGCCCATCGCCCCGGCCTGACGTCGCCGCCGGCCGGGCTCACCCCCCGGATTGTTCCGACCGTTGCCGGGCGGCCCTGGGAGCGTGCGGCCTGTCGAATGCGCGGGAGGCTTCCCCGCGCGCCTGGCCCGCTGCCGGGCGACGCGGCGGTTCGAACTGCAGTGGCGCGACTCCCCGGCGCGGCGCCCTGGCGATGTCCTGCAGTGCTTTTTCCGCCGCCCCGACCTGTTCAGGGTCGGCATCCACTGCCTCGTACTGAAAGCGGTAGCCGTTGAGAATGTCCAGCCACGACACCTCGTGGAATGCCCAGGGGGAGAACTTGGGCCGGTTGATGCTGTTGGGCATCTCGCGTGCATAGAGTGCGAGCCGGTGTTCAAGTCGCTCCGGATACTCGCGCGATGTCTGGTAGCGCCAGAACTCGCTGTCGCGTCGCGCGGACAACTTGTAGTGCGCATCGACGAAATCCTGCACGTCGTGGATATATCCGCGAATCGCAGCGTTGTACTGTTCGACCAGGTCATGGTCGAAGTAGTGCGCTGCCAACGTCCGACACAGCAGGCTGGCGCTGGTGATTGTCCAGTTCAGGCCGGTTGCCTCCAGCGGTTCAATGAAGCCCGCTGCAAGGCCGATGGCCACGACATTGCCAGCCCAGGGGGCGCGCAGGGTGGCGCTGTCGAAGGCAATGTGCGCAAGCTCGACATCGCGCATCCGTTCCAGGCCCCAGTACTGCCTGAAGTTCATTTCGGCCTGTTCGGCCGAGCAGAAGTCGGCATGGTAGACGTAGCCACTGCCGATGCGGGACTGCAGCGGGATGGCCCAGGTCCAGCCATTGTCGTGCGCATGGGCGCCGGTATAGGGGGTTGCCTCTGTCGCCGTGTCGGCATAGGGCACCTGCCCGGCCACGGCGCGGTTGACATTGGCCTGGTAGGGCAGCACCTCGGATGACCCGATACGGGAATGCAGGGCCCTGTTGAAGCCCGTGCAGTCCACGTACAGGTCCGCCGTCAGGGTCCGGCCATCGTCGAGCCGCAGGGATGACACCCTGTTGTCGGTGACCATGACATCGACGTCGTCGGTCTCCAGCACCTCGACCCGCTCCAGCACGGTCTCTAGGTACCCGGTGAGCCGCAAGGCATCGACATGGAACGCGATGGCGGACTGGGGTGATACCTCGTTTTCGACCACGCACGGCGCGTACGACGAATGCACCGCTGCATAGTACTGCTCGTGCGTGTAGCGGCCCGGCTCACGCAGGATCATCTGCTGATAGTGATGCGCCACGGTGTAGTGCGGCCGGCCACTGGCTTGCGGCGACCCCAGCGAGACGTCCGCAAAGGGATGCCAGTAATGCTCGCCGACGCGATTCCAGTCCGTGTAGAAAATCCCGCATTTCAGGGTGGCATCGCAGTGCCTGTAGAAGGCGCCGATGTCGATGCCGGCGGCATGCAGGAGCTGCGTGAAGTCCCCCTGCGTCGACTCACCCACGCCAATCGCCTTGCCGCCGCGGGGGCGGACGAGGCTGACGCGCACGAACGGGCACCAGGTGTTGATGGCGAGCGCCGTGAGCCAGCCGGCGGATCCGGCGCCGACGATGGCGATGCTCGAGACCGGTTGCATCACTGTTGTCCTCGCCGCCTGTTGAGAGCGACGGACGCTAGCAGCCTGATGTTTCGATTCCGCGACACGTCAAGGCTTGATGGCTGCATCGAGCAGCGAGCCGCGGCCCGAGTGCCCGGCAGACAACCGTGGTCCTCGTGCGGCAGCGCAGGCGCCGCGAGAGCGCAGGGGCGAACCTCCTGACCTGGCTGGCGCGCGCCGGATAGTATGCGGATGTCATCGCGTCGGCCTGGCGCGAGCGCCTGGCCATGTGTGCCTTCAGCGCCGCCCCTGGCCGATGCCCTGCAGGCATTCGCCGGCAGCCGGGCCGGCTGAGCGTCGCCGCCGGGTTACAATCGGGCAACATTACCGTTACCGGCCGCCAACCTGGCGCAGCCATGATGGCAGGGCCGCTGGCGACGCAACCGCCTTCGGGCGCACCGCAGGGACGCCGCACCACCAACGATGATTGCCGGGGGCACGCCTCCGCAACGGAGCGCTGAACATGAAACAATCCGGCTACCTGGCCCTGCTGATCGCAGCCACGCTGCTGACCTGTTCGCTGGCGGCAGCGGAAAC
>CAYGQN010000239.1:0-2215 GCA_964351795.1 uncultured Gammaproteobacteria bacterium | reverse complement strand
GGCCTGCGCCATGTGCTTCTGGGGTGAGGCCTGGGCGCTGGGACCGAACATCAACAAGCCCATGGACCCCGCCGACGTGCCGGCCGCGCGCGCCGCCATCGACCGTGCCCTGCAACTCGCCGCGGCGGCTGGCCCGCTGGAGCAGGCGCTCATCGGCGCCATGGACAAGCGCTATCTTGCCGGGGCGCCCGAGGACCGGGCACCGCTGGACCTCGCCTTTGCCGATGCCATGGCGGCCGTGGTCGCGCAGCATCCCGACAGCCTCGATGCCGCCACCCTGTACGCCGAGGCCGTGATGGACACCATGCCCTGGGCCTATTACGAGGAGGATGGCAGCGCCAAACCGGCCACCATCGCGGCAGTGGGCGCGCTGGAGCGCGTGCTTGCCGCCAACCCGGACCATCCCGGCGCCATCCATTTCTATATCCATGCGGTGGAGTCCTCCGCCACGCCCGAGCGCGCCGAGGCCGCTGCCGATCGCCTGGCCGACCTGGTACCCGGTGCCGGCCACCTGGTGCACATGCCCGCGCACATCTACCTGCGGGTGGGCCGCTATCACGATGGGACGCTGGCGAACGAGCGTGCCTCCCTGGCCGATGAGTCCTACATCAACCAGTGCCGGGCGCAGGGCTTCTACCCGGCCCTGTACTACCCGCACAACATCCACTTCCTGTGGTACACCGCCAGCCTGGAAGGGCGCAGCGCCGTGGCCGTGGCCGCGGCCCGCAAGCTGGCCGACAACGTGCCGCAGGACCTCATCGGCGACATTCCCCTGATCGAGCAGTTCCTGGCCGTGCCCCTGTACGGGCTGATCCGCTTCGCCCGCTGGGAGGACGTGCTGGCCGAGCCGGAACCGCGCGAGGACCACCGCTTTGCCCGCGGTATGTGGCATGCCGCCCGCGGGATTGCGTTCGCCGCCCTTGGCCGGGCAGACGAAGCCCGGCAGGCGCAGGCCGCCTGGCGCAGTGCCGCGGCCGCCTACGGCCCGGATGCCTACGAGACCTGGGGCTATCCGGCCGACGTGCTGCTGAGCATCGCCGGGCATGCCCTGACGGCCGCGCTGGCCGACGCCGGGGGCGACGACGAGGCCGTGTTCGCCGCCCTCGAGGCAGCCGTGGCCCTGGAGGACGGCCTGCCCTACATGGAGCCGCCGTACTGGTTCTTCCCGACGCGCCACCTGCTGGGTGCAGCGCTGCTCGAGCGCGGCCAGTGGGCCCGGGCCGAGGCGGTCTACCGCGCCGACCTGGAGAAGGTGCGCAACAACGGCTGGGCGCTGCATGGCCTGGCCACGGCGCTGCAGGCGCAGGGCCGCACCGAGGCCGCGGCGCAGGCACGGGCCCGGTTCGAGGCCGCCTGGCCGCATGCCGACGTGCGCCTGGCCGGCGAGGATGCCGTGCGCTGGTTCTAGGGTTGCGGCCGGGCCGCAGGGTCGCCCTGCGGGATCATTGTTGATGCAGGTACAACAGGCGAGGGCAGGGCATGGTGAACGACGAGGCAGGCAAGCGCATTGATGTTCCCGGCTACCAGGGCCGGGGCCTGTTACTGGAACGCGGTGAACGCCTGCGCGTGACCGACGTCGAGGGCTGCCAGATTGGCGACCTGTTCCTCATCGCCGCCGATGATCCCATGGAGGTGTTCAGCCCGGCGCTCACGCGCCTGGTGAACTTCACCCCTGTTCCGGTGCCCGGGCAGGCCTTCATCAGCAGCCGGCGCCGGCCCATGCTCGGCTTCCTGGAGGACGCGACACCCGGCCGCCACGACATGACCTTTGCACCCTGCGATCCGCAGTTCTACCGTGACCTCGGCGTTGAAGGCGAGCACCCGAGCTGCCGCAGCAATTTCGAGGCCGCCATGGCAGCGCTTGGCCGCGACATCGCCGTTTACCCGGACCCGGTCAACCTGTTCCAGAACACCCCCGTGGGTGGCGACGGCAATTACGTCCTCGGCCAGACGCTGACCAGGGCCGGTGACCATGTGCTGTTCGAGGCGCTGATGGATCTCGTGGTCGTGCTCACGGCCTGCTCCACCGACGTGGCCCTGGACGGCGTGTACCCGATCGGCGAGCGATCCACGCCGTTGCGCCTGGAGGTGCTGCCACCGGCGTAGGGGCGACGTCACCCGCCAGCCGCCCACGCCCGGCGCGATCGCGGCTGAAGCCGCTCCTGCGGGGCATCGGCGCATGGCGGGGATTCGCGGCTGAAGCCGCTCCTACGGG
>CAYGQN010000238.1:0-6851 GCA_964351795.1 uncultured Gammaproteobacteria bacterium | reverse complement strand
GGCGGCAGCGACTGGGAATACCACTATCACTTCCGGCGGGCCGACGGCAGCGAGGCGCTGGTCCTGGACCGCGGCTTCATCATTCGCGACGAAGCCGGCAAGGCCGTGCGCATGGTCGGCGGCATGAGCGACATCACCGAGCGCGTCGCCCTGGAGGAGCAGGTCCGCCAGACCCAGCGCCTGGAGGCCATCGGCCAGCTCACCGGCGGCATCGCGCATGATTTCAACAATCTGCTGACCGTCATCCTTGGCAACGGGGAAGTGCTGTGCGAGGAACTGGCGCAGGATCGCCGCAAACATCAGCTGGCGAAGATGGTGGTGATGGCCGCCCGCCGCGGCAGCGAACTGACCCAGCGGCTGCTGGCCTACGCCCGGCGGCAGACACTCGCGCCGAAGGCCGTGGATGTCAACGCGCTCATCGCGCACACCCGCGACCTGCTGGCGCGGACGCTGGAGGCGGAGGTGGACGTGGCGCTGGAACCGGCACCGGATCTGTGGCGCGCGCGGGTGGATCCAGGCCAGTTGGAGAACGCCGTTCTCAACCTGGCCATCAACGCCCGCGATGCCATGGATGGCGACGGCAGAATAACAATCCGCACGCGGAACACCGGCGTCAACGAAACGGATGCCGCCCGGTGGCCCGATGCCGAGGCAGGCGATTACGTGGTGCTGTCGGTAAGCGACAGCGGCTCCGGTATCGCCCCGGAGCACCTGCCGCGCCTGTTCGAGCCCTTCTTCACCACCAAGGGTACCGGCCGGGGCACGGGCCTCGGCCTGGCGATGGTGTACGGCTTCGTGCGCCAGAGCGGCGGCCATGTGCGGGTGGCGTCCGAGCCCGGGCACGGCACCACCATCACGCTCTACCTGCCGCGCGCCGGCAGCGACGACAGCCAGGCAGCCATGGATGCAGACCAACCCGCTGTGGCCGGCAGCAGCGAGCACCACGAGCGCATCCTGGTGGTGGAGGACGATGCCATGGTCCGCCAGCATGCCGTGGCCACGCTGAGGGGCCTGGGTTACGAGGTGCTCGAAGCCCCGGACGGTGACACGGCGATGACGCTGCTGGAGGGTGACACGCCGGTGGACCTGCTGTTCACCGATATGCGCATGCCCGGCCGCCTGAATGGCCGCCAGCTGGCCGCCGCCGCCCGCGCGCAGCGGCCGGGCCTGAAAGTACTTTACACATCAGGATACAGCAGTGATGGATTCAGGCAGGATGGTCATGGAATCGAGCCCGCCTCGCTGCTTCGCAAACCCTATCAGCGTGAACAGCTCGCAGGGATCGTAAGGCGGGCGCTGGACACCGTGAATACCGGGAGAGTGCATGAGTGAAATCCGGCTACTCATACTGGACGACGATGCCCTGACAGCCGCCACCATCGAGAACATGGCGGAGTCCGTCGGCGTGACCGCGCGCCATACCGTCTCGGCGCGGGCCTTCTTCGACGAGCTCCAGGGCTGGGAACCCACCCATGTCTTCCTCGACCTGAACATGCCCGACATGGATGGCGTGCAGGTCATGAACGAACTCGCCCGGCTCGGCAGCCGCGCGCGCATCATCATCGGCAGCGGGGTTGGTGACCGCGTGATCGCCGCCGCCGGCCGCTCGGCTACCGCCCATGGCCTGGACGTTGCCGGGGTGCTGGCCAAGCCCTTCGCCCCCGGGGACCTGCGCCGCCTGCTGCTGACACCGCCTGCCGATGAACCGGCACCGGCGCTGGCCCCGACAGCAGCGACAGCGCCATCGCGGCCCGCCATCCACATCACCCCCGAGGATATCCAGCGCGGACTCGAAGCCAGCGAATTCCGCGTGGTGTACCAGCCCAAGGTCGAATGCGGCAGCGGCAGCGTGGCCGGCTTCGAAGCGCTGATGCGCTGGCAGCATCCCGAGTACGACCTGGTACCACCGATGCTGTTCATCCCGCTTGCCGAGGAGCACGGGCTCATCGGCGCCCTGACGGAATTCGTCATGGGCGCCTCGCTGCCGTGGTTCGCCGCCTGGAGTACCGACCGCGGGGCCAGCGCGGCCTTCACCGCGTCCGCCACGCCAACGCTGTCCATCAACATCTCGGCGAAAACGCTGTCCGACAGCGAACTGGTGGAACGCCTGGAAGCACTGTGCCGGCAGCACGACATCGAACCCTCGCGGCTCATCTTCGAGCTGACCGAAACCAGCACCATGGATGACCCAGTGGCGTCGCTGGACCTGCTCACCCGCCTGCGCACGCGCGGCTTCCAGTTGTCCATCGACGATTTCGGCACGGGCTATTCGTCCATGGTGCAGCTGGTGCGCCTGCCCTTCTCGGAAATCAAGGTGGACAAATCCTTCGTCATCACCGCCGGGCAGTCCGAGGAGTCCCGCAAGGTGATCCGCTCCATCATCGAACTCGGTCGCAGCCTCGGCCTGAAGACCACGGCCGAGGGCATCGAGGATGCCTGGACACTCGGCTTCCTGCGCGACCTGGGATGCGACCTCGCCCAGGGCTATTACATCGGCCGGCCCATGTCGGCGGAACAGCTGATCCCCTGGAGCCAGGAGCGACGGGCGCATACCGAGGCGCGCCGCCAGGCCGACCTGCGCGCGCTTGGCCTGGTCGGCAGCCCGCCGGAACTGCGCTTCGACCGCATCACGCGGCTCGCGCAGCGCCTGTTCGATGTACCCATGGCCATGATCAGCCTCATGGACGAGGACCACCAGTGGTTCAAATCCGCGCAGGGCATGGCACCGGAGGCGGTCAACCGCGATATCACCTTCTGCAACCACACCATCGAGCACGAAGGCGTGACGCTCGTCCCGGACGCGGCCCGCGACCCGCGCTTTCGCGACAATCCGCTGGTCAGTGGCGAGCCGCACCTGCGGTTCTACGCCGGCTACCCCTTGCACGTGCCCTCGGGCAGTCGCATCGGCACGCTGAGCCTGCTGGACACCCAGCCGCGGGAGATGAGCCGCGAGCAGATAGAAATTCTGCAGGAACTGACCCGCCAGGTTGAAAACGAGTTGATGAGCGACCGTGACACCGTGCTCGATGCCAGCACCGGGCTGATGAACCGGCCGGCCTTCGAAAGCCGCGCCGAGGATGTGCTGCGGCTGTGCGAGCGCCTGCACCAGCCGGCATTGCTGCTGCTGGTGGAGCCGCGCTTCGACAATGCCGGCGCCACGGCCGGGCAGTCCCGCGAGCGCGAGCAACTGCGCGTGGCCCTGGCCTGGCTGATGCGCACCGCCCTGCGGGAATCCGACCTCATCGCGCGCCTGGATAACGACGAGTTCGCCGCCCTGCTGGTCGGCGCCGGGCCGGATCACAGTCGCGCACTGATGGCGCGCTTCGGCCGCTCCATCGACCGCTACAACCAGCGCAACGAGCAGGGCGTCCGGCTGACCTGCCGTACCGGTTTCGCCCGCATGCTGCCGGGCGAGCGCAAGGACGTGGAAGGCATGCTGTCAGAAGCCGATGTCAGCCTCCTGCACCTGCCCTTCGCCAGCAGCGACAGCAGCGCCGCCGGCCACTGACCGGCTCAGCGCGGGCCGCGGTCACGCCCGCGCCGGCGGCAGGCCGAACGGCGACAGCGACTTGGGCCTGCGTCAGCAGCAGGTCGAGGCCGCGTCTTCACCGAGACAGCCCTGGATGCATCCGACGCGCACAAAAAAACCGGCGCAGGGCCGGTTTTTGCGTGCTGGTATGGCGTCCCCACGGGGATTCGAACCCCGGTTGCCGCCGTGAAAGGGCGGTGTGGGTGTTTCTCTGCGTTAATCTGTGTTTCCACATATCAATTCATATTCAGACGGTTACCTTTCATTTGGCAACCTGTGTTAACTCGCATTTCTGCGAGTGTTCCTGCAAAATGTTCGTACAAAGTCCGTACAAACGGACGCCGGGGCTGCCACCCCGGCACCCTGACCACCAGGCATCCGAGGTGCCCGAATGGCTATATCGAACGTTACCACGGCAAGCGGACGAAGCCGCCTACGTGCTCGTCGGGAACCGTATTGGCATAAGGTGTCGAAGGGCTGTTGCCTTGGCTTCAGACGTACCGCTGACGGCGGCTCGTGGATCGCGAGGTACAAAGCTCTGGGCCTGACGAAGTACAACGCTCTCGGCGACGCGAAAACACTCCCGGAGTTCGATAACGCTCTAACACCCGCCCTGGACTGGTTTAGGACGGTATCGCTCGAAGACCAGCCTGTCGAACATCTGACCGTTTCAAACGCACTCGACGATTACCTGAAGGACCTTCGAAAGCGCAAGGGCGAGGATGCGGAATATCGAGCACGCAAGTCCTCGGAGAAGCACATCATCCCCAGCCTCGGGAGTATTCGCTTATCGAGACTCACAACCCGTCGGATCAAGTCGTGGCAGACGAGTCTGGTGGTAACCGGGGGCCCAGAGGACGAACGCCGGAGCAAGGACACCGCAAATCGTGTGCTGAGTATTCTTAAAGCCGCTCTTTCCACGGCATTCATAGATGGTTCGGTGGGAGATGATTCTGCATGGCGTCGGGTGAAGCCATTTAGAAATGTAACACGCTCCAGACAGGTCTTTTTGACCGCTAATCAGTGCTCCGCGCTTGTCGCGGCGTGCGAGAAAGATTTTGCGCCCCTCGTGCGTTCCGCTTTGCTGACAGGTGCCCGATACGGTGAGCTTACGAGTCGGCGGGTGGAAGACTTCGACGCCAAACAAGGCACTCTACATATCCCAGACGGCAAAACCGGCGAGCGAAGAGTTGTCCTAAGCGATGTGGGCATAGCGCACTTTCGAAAGCTGGCGAAGGACAAATTGCCCGGCGCCCTACTTCACCCGCGAATGGACGGTGAAGCGTTTAGCCGTGGACAGCAGCATCGACGGATGAAAGCAGCTATTAAAGGCGCGAATGAAATGCGTCGTTCCGCTGGGCAGCCACTTCCGCCCGATACCTGCTTCTATTCACTCCGCCACACCCACGCCTCCGTAGCCTTATTGGCCGGCGTTAACGCCCAAGTTCTAGCCGAGAATCTGGGGACCAGCATTCGAATGCTCGAGCAGCACTACGGTAAATTCATGCGGGAAGATCGACGAGCCATGTTTAATAAGGTAAATCTGTAATGAGCCAAGACAAGCCCGAACAATTCAGTGCAGTACACCTTGTGCATGAGCCGAAGAAATGGCGTTCGATTGACGGCCTTCCAAGAAGGGCATTACTCAATCTTCGTTCACTGATTTCTGGCGAAACAACAAAATTAGACGAAGAATGCGCAGATTTTCTTACCCACGCCGTCGTGAGACTTCTTCTCCACAACACTGAGCCTAACGAGGTGTTCTCCTATAGCAAGCCAAGCGGAAAGGCCCCAAGCGCTGAAAAGGCATCAGAACATCTCGAAATTGCAAACGTTATCTACCGACTCATTAAGCATGAAGCTTTCAGTCGCAAAGACGCGATTGCTAAAGCGAAAGCCCAATTCTTTGTAAGCACGTCACTTGCGGAGAAGGCATACGACACGTACCGACCCGACTTGGAAGTTTTCTATTCCGAGCACGCAGCGAAAATACGCACCAGCGAGCAATATCAGAACATCACTAAGGAATTGGGCGAAGGCACGCTCTCGGCGGGGTTGATAATACGTTACCCGGGCGACCTCGAGCACTGAGTGTCCTCAGAAATTGAAACTCAAATAAATGAGTAGAAGAGCCTGAGTAATATCCGTAGCTTAATCCACGAATACCGGCATCAACGGAGGCATTCGTGGAAATTTCAAGAGACACTCTAAACAGGCCCACTTATCCCATCCGAGAAGCATTCCGGCTCCTCTGCGTCTCACCTCCCGTGGGATACCGTCTGGTGCACGCCGGCACCCTTCGGTCCTACAAGCTAGGCTCGAGGCGTTTTGCCACCGCCGAGTCGATTCGCGAGTGCCTGAGGGCGCTTGAGGGTCTCGAACCCAAGCCGGTCGCGTAGAAGACCGGCATGGACCAATCGACCAAACTTTATGTAGCCGCGAATCCGTCCTTCTCGGATACATTCAGTGAGGAGGAAATCGCCTCAAATTTTGTAACTTGGGATCGCAAATGGCGCTATGTCGCCGTCTGGCGAAAATGGTTTCGTTGGACTGGGCAAGTCTGGATTCGGGACGACACACTCGCCATGTATGATCGGGTTCGCTTGTACCTTCGTGAGTTAGCGACCGAAACGCCGACGAATGCGCGGATCCGACTCGGCCGGGACCATACGATCGCGGCCGTAGAACGCATCCTGCGTGCGGACAGGGCGTACGCGGCAACCGCCGAAGAGTGGGATGTTCGTCGTTGGGAGCTCAACACGCCGGCTGGGATCGTCGATTTGAAATCCGGCAGAATTTTCGGTCACGATCTCGAACATAATCATACGAAGATCACCGCCGTCGGCCCGGCTGGCGCGTGCCCTATGTGGCTCGGGTTCATTGAGCGAGTGACCCGTGGGGATGCTGAGCTCCAAGGTTATCTGAAGCGCTGGGCGGGCTACTGTCTAACGGGCGACACATCGGAGCAGTCTTTCCTGTTCGTTCATGGAATTGGCGGGAGCGGAAAGACGACACTTCAGACCACCCTTGCAGGCTTACTCGGGGATTATGCCGTTGCCGCACCGGTCGAAGCATTCACGGCGTCCAAAAGCGACCGACACCCCACTGAACTCGCCATGCTCCGCGGGGCGCGGCTTGTGATCGCCGTCGAAACGGAAGAAGGCCGGGCATGGGCAGAATCGCGCCTGAAGCAAGTGACTGGCGGGGATAAGGTGACCGCGAGATTCATGCGACAAGATTTTTTCACTTACACCCCACATTTCAAATTGCTCATCGAAGTCAACCACAAGCCGAAACTGCAGCGCGTGGACCGCGCCATGCA
>CAYGQN010000237.1:0-6872 GCA_964351795.1 uncultured Gammaproteobacteria bacterium | reverse complement strand
CGCCAGCGCCGCAGCCGGCACTGCACCGCGCAGGGCGGCGAGGCCGGTGGCGTCCACGCGGCGGACCCGGCGCAGGCGTTCCAGTGCGGCTTCGTCGAGCGCCTCCGCTTCCAGGCCCGCGGCCTCGGCGGCCACGATGTACTGGCCGGCCAGCGCATCGGCGGCCAGCTCCGCGCCCGGCTCCAGCACGCTCACGTAGACCTGGCCGGAATGGGCGCTGGCATCCTCGATGGCCAGGCGCACCTCCTCGGCCAGCAGTGCCAGCAGCGGATCCTCGCGGGCATCGGGCTGGCGCTGCGCCGGCGGCCAGCACAGCACGACCGCCCCCACCGCCGGATGGTCGAAACGCAGTCGCTCGACCGCATCGGCCAGTTCCAGCCAGAAGCGCAGCGGATCCCGCGCCGCCATCCCGCTGCCCGCCTCGATGCGCACGACCTCCGGGCAGGACAGCGTGGCCGTGCCCGTCTCGATATCCAGCTGCCAGAACTCGTAGTCCAGGCCAGGGTCGAGGGCGCTCATCGCCGGACCCACCAGGGCGGCGGCCCGCCGACAGGCCACGGCCGACGGCGCGCGGCCGCAGTGCTGCCCCGACCGCAGGCCCCGGCACGGCCGGCAGCCCCTGGCGTAAACTCTGGCAGCCGTTGGTGGTCAGGCATCAGTACAAGCGCACATTCGCGGCCAGGCTGGCGATTCACACAGGAGTTCCTTGATGAGCAATCCGGCACAGAACGATTCCACCGCGGCAGGGACCCGGGGCATTTTCCACTACCTCGACGACACCGTCACATCCTCCCTGTATCGCAACGGCCAGGTACGCACCCGGCGTGATCCGGACGGCAGCGATGGTGACGACCATGGTGTGCTGCTCGTGCCGCGGGAAATGAGCGTGCACGATGCCCGGGCGCTGGCCGGTGACGAGCGCCGGACGCTGGACCGCAACGGCTTCGAACTCATGGACTATCCCCTGGACGGGCTGCAGGTGGATTTTTTCGACCAGGCGCAGATCATCGAGCACTACTACCCGCACTGTGCCGTACTCATCGGCGAACTGACCGGCGGCCGGGTGTTCGCCTTCGACCACAACGTGCGGTCCGCCCAGGGCAAGCAGAGCCGGCGCCGTATCGCCGGTGGCCAGCAGGTGCAGGGCCCGGCGCACGTGGTACACGGTGACTACACGCTCACCAGCGCGCCGCAGCGCCTGCGCGATCTCACGCGCCCGCCCGGCGGCAACGATACGCTGGCAGCGGTGCTGGGCACGGAGCAATCGCTGATCGCGCCGGCGCTGGCCGAGGCGGCACTTGCCGCCGGTGGCCGCTTCGCCATCATCAACCTGTGGCGCAGCATCGCGCCCGAGCCCGTGCAGGCCCATCCCCTGGCGCTGGGCGATGGCCAGTGCGTGCAGCCCGAAGACCTGGTGGTGTACGAGATCCACTACCAGGACCGCATCGGCGAGAACTACTTTGCCAAGCACTCACCGCAGCACCGGCTGTACTACTACCCGCTGATGACCGGCGACGAGGCTCTGCTGATCAAGCAGTGGGACGCCGACGGCGCCCTCGCGCGCAGCGAAGGCCGCCACGCCGACAGCAGCGAACCGGACCGGCCCTGCACCTTCAGTTTCCACTCCGCCTTCGAGGATCTCGCCGCCCCGGACAACGCGCCGGACCGCCTGAGCATCGAAGTGCGCTGCATGGTGGTGTACGGCTGAGGCAGCCCGACAGCCGGCAACGTCTGCGTCGGACTGGCTCCGGCGTGGCCCATGGCACGGTGTGCGGAGCCCCATCGATTGTTATAGTGCTATAACATTTGCGAAATCGGGCTGCTGCAGCGCGATCGCCACCCCTTGCCGGAGCCCACCTTCGTTCATGAGCGACATCGCCCTGCTGCAACTTGTCCACGTGCTGCTGTTCGTCTACTGGCTTGGCGGCGACCTCGGCGTGTTCTACGCCAGCTTCTTCGTCGCCGACGACACGCTGAGCCCGGCCCAGCGCCAGACGGCGGCGAAGATCCTCATCGGCCTCGACCAGGGCCCGCGGATCTGCATGCCCCTGATCCTCGCCGTGGGCATGCACCTGGCATGGCGGCTGGGCGCGCTCGGCGTGCCGCCTGCGGCCATCGGCCTGGTGTGGCTGCTGGCGCTTGCCTGGCTGGGCATGGTACTGGCGCTGCATTTCGGCCACGGGCGGGCTTTCGTGCCGCGCCTGACCGGCTTCGACTTCCGCTTCCGGATTGTCATGCTTGTGGCCATCCTCGGCACCGCGCTCGGCGGCCTGCTGGCGGGCACGCCGGCGATGCCCGCCTGGGTCGCGGTGAAGCTGCTCGTGTTCGCCGGGCTGGTCGGCTGCGGCCTGCTGGTTCGCCTGCGCTTCAAACCCTTCATGCCGGCCTTCGCGGAGCTCATGACCAGCGGCCCCAGCGAGGCGGTCAACCAGCGAATCCGGGCCAACCTGGCCAGCGTGCGACCCTTCGTGCTGGCGATCTGGGGCGGCCTGGTCCTCAACGCCGCCATCGGCGTGCACCTCATCCAGTTCTGACGCAACCATCAACGACGGAGACATCGTCATGCAGAAGCACAGCACCGTGCGCGGATTCATCCGCTACACCAGCAAGAAGCCCGAGCGCCTGGATGCCGAGCGCGGCCGCGAGCACTTCACCATCACCCGCCATACCGACGGCTCGCGCACCCTGCGCGCGCACTGCGAGATCGACGATGCGCCGACCGTGCTGCGCGATGTCACGCTCAGCGTCGACCGGGACTTCTATCCCACGGACTGCTTCGTGCGGCTGACCATCGACGACGTGTTCGAGGGCACGGGCTGGATGCGTCTCACCGAGACGCTGGCCGAGGCCGAGACATTCAACGCCCGCGACGGCCGCATCGCCCAGCGCATCCCGCTGGATGCGCGCGTGCGCTGGCTCGGCGCCCACCCGATTGCCGGCGATGCCCTGGCCTTCGGCATCTACGACCTTGCCCAGGGGCCTGGCCGGCAGTTCTACCCGCACATGATGCTGACCTCGCCCGACCATCGCGGCGCCACGGGGCCGCTGCTGTTCCGCCTGGGCTTCGGCCTGGAGTACGTGGGCGAGGAAGACGTGACGGTGGCGGCGGGCAGCTTCCGCGCCCATCACTTCCGCTATACCGACACCGCCGGCCAGCTACCCGAGGAGCACCCGGCCTACGACGTGTGGTGCACGGCCGACGAGGACCTGGTGTTTCTCAAGGGCGCGGTCGGCGGTTACATGCAGACCTACTACGAGCTGACCGAGCTGCACCGCGACTGAGGCCCGGACAGCACGCGAGGGATATTCCGGCGGCGCGGTCCCGGCACGCTGACCGGGCTGGACATGGACCGGGGCGGGCGGGCAGCCGGAAGGCGGCGATCAGCGCTGCGCCTGGCGGCGCAGTTCACCGGGAGTGATGCCCAGCCGCGAGCGGAACAGGCGGGTCATGTGCGCCTGGTCGTTGAAGCCGCAGGCCGGCGCCACCTGCTTGAGCGGCATCTGCCCGGCCTCGATGAGCGCCCGGGCCCGCGCCATGCGGCGCTCGATGACCCAGGCCCAGGGCGGGCGATCAAAGCTGGCGCGGAAGCGGCGGTTGAAGCTGGACACCCCCAGCCCGGCGGCCGCGGCAAGGTCCTCCAGTTGCAGCGGCGCATGCAGATGGGCTTCCAGGTACTCGGTCACGCGGCGCTGCTGCACCGCCGTGAGGCCGCCGTTCTCGGCGCGCTCGCGCAGGGCCACCGACGAGTAGTGCCGGATGAGGTGCAGGCCCAGTTGCGCGGCCACCGCCTCGGCGTACAGCGAGCCCCCGAGCGCCTTTTGCTTGGTCTCGTCCCACAGCGCATCCACGGCGCGGGTGATGATCGGGTCGTCCACGTCCAGCACATCCAGCAAGCGCAGCTCCTCCACCTCGTGGCCATGGGCCTCGGTGGCCAGCCGCGTGAGCAGGGACTCGGTGAGATAGATATGCCGTACCTCCACATTACGTGACCAGTTCCACTGCGAGCGCTGGCCGCAGGTCAGCAGCGAGATGCTGCCCGGGGCGCAGCGCGCATGCGACCATCTACCCTCGAAGCGACGCTCCATCGGCGTGACGCCGCGCTTGTACGACACCACCATGTAGTCGCGTACCGGTGGGATGCGAACGTCCTGGCCGAGGTAGCGATAGCCGCGCAGCATGACATTGCGCCAGCCCAGCGAATCGCTGGCGGCGGTGATTTCACCGGGTACCCAGTGGGGCAATTGTTCGGGTGTGATGCACTCGGTCATCGGACTGCCTCGTGCGAACCGGCCTGTACGCCGGCTGCCTGATCTGACGAGCGTAGCCGAGGCCGTGCCCTGCATGCAATTTGTTGCGTCGCACCACAAAACAGGGCGCGAAACGATTGTGCAAAGCTCGCGTCGGCTTCGTACAAGACTGCAAGCAGTTCGCTGGGAGACAATCCCGTACCGTCGGCACTCCGCCGGCCAGAACCGAGCAACCGTCAACAGAACGGGAAAGGGAGATCACACGATGAGTCAACAACTTGCCGAGAAGACCGAGGCGGCCACCGACTGCGACGCGATTGTAGTAGGCGCGGGCGTGGCCGGCCTGTACCAGCTCTACCGCCTGCGCGAGATGGGCCTGAACGTGCGCTGCATCGACGCCGCCGGCGAAGTCGGGGGTACCTGGTACTGGAACTGCTACCCCGGGGCGCGGGTGGATTCGCAGTCCTACATCTACCAGTACTGGTTCTCCGATGAACTCATCGAGGAGTGGGACTGGAGCGAGCGCTTTCCGGGCCAGCCCGAGGCCGAGGCCTACTTCAACTTCGTCGCCGACAAGCTCGACCTGCGCAAGGACATCCAGTTCAACACCCGTGTCACCAGCGCTGAATGGGATGATGCGGCCGGCCACTGGGTCGTGCGCACGGACCAGGGGCAGGAACTCACCACCCCTTTCCTGATCAGCTGCACGGGCATGCTGTCTGCCCCGAAGGTGCCGCCCTTCCCCGGCCACGAGAACTTCCGCGGCATCATCGCCCATACCGCGCGCTACCCGCGCGAAGGCATCGACCTGAAGGGCAAGCGCGTGGGCGTGGTCGGCACCGGCGCCACCGGCATCCAGGTCATCCAGACCATCGCCCCGGAAGTGGGTGAGCTGAAGGTGTTCCAGCGCACCCCCCAGTACGCCGTGCCCATGCGCAACCCGAAGTTCAGCGACGCCGACCGCAACTACTGGCGCTCGCGCGCGGGCGAGTTGCAGCAGCGCGTGAACGAGACCTTTGCGGGTTTCGATTTCGATATCGACCCGGGCTCCTGGTATGACCTCACGCCCGAGCAGCAGAAGGAGGCACTGGAAGAACTCTGGGCCGACGGCTCGCTCAGCATGTGGGTGGGCGGCTTCCGCGAGCTGCTGACCGACGAGAAGGTCAACGCCGAGATTTCCGAGTTCGTACGCGAGAAGATCCGCGCCCGCATCCACGACAAGGAACTGGCCGAGAAGCTGGTGCCCTACCACTACGGCTTCGGCACCTACCGCGTGCCGCTGGAGAACGGTTTCTACGATGCCTTCAACCGCGACAATGTGGAACTCGTGCCGGTGAAGGACAACCCCGTCGAGTGCTTCACGGAAACCGGCCTGAAGCTGGCCGATGGCACGGAGTACGAACTCGACGTGGTCATCCTGGCCACCGGCTTCGATGCCGGCACCGGCTCACTCACCCGCATGGGCATCGTCGGTCGCGACGGTCATGTGCTGGCCGATGAATGGAGCCGCGACATCCGCACCACCCTCGGCCTGCAGGTGCACGGCTATCCCAACCTGTTCACCGTGGCCGCCCCGCTGGCACCGTCCACCGCCTTCTGCAACATGACCACCTGCCTGCAGCAGCAGGTGGACTGGATTACCGGCACCATCCAGTGGTTGCAGGAGCACGGCCGCCACACCATCGAGCCGACCAAGGAGAAGCAGGACGAGTGGGTACAGCATCACGACGAGGTTGCCAACCAGACCCTGCTCATGCGCACCAACTCCTGGTACACCGGCGCCAACATCGAGGGCAAGCCGCGCCGCCTGCTGTCCTACATCGGCGGTGCAGGCAGCTACCGGCAGATGTGCGAGGACATCGCCAGCCACGACTACCCGGGCTTCGTTACCGCCTGATCCGGGCCGCCAGCAAGCCTTCCAGCCAGTACCAGCGGGCGGCGCCAACCAGGCGCCGCCCGCCCTTCTGCCCGATCCGCAGTGCCTGTCCCGGATTCGGACCCATCCGCAGTGCCTGTCCCGGATTCGGACCCATCCGCAGTGCCTGTCCCCGATTCGCGCGTGTTCGCGGTAACCAGCGTCAGACCGGCGGCCAGGGGGCGGTCCATGGCTGTCCCGGACTGTCTGCCGTCCCGTGGCCGCAGTCCATGGCTGTCCCGGACTGTCCGTCGTCCCAGGCGTCTGTTCGTGTCCCAGTAATTCCGCGCATGCGCTTAGACCCGCGATTACGGAACCGGGAGGCGGCCCATAATCTTTGGCCCGAGCGCACAAGCCGCGACCGTTAGACTAACGAACACCATTGCGCCGAGCCCATCCAAGCCCAACGTCACAATGCCGAGTAGCCCGCCAACCAGTCCCAGCCCAAGGAAAAGGGGTAAGCGCAGCTTTGAATCTCGGCCACATCGGACGTCAATCACGATAACCGACGCAGCGATAAACCCAAGGAGTCCTCCCGCTAAAACATACTCAAGACCACCTCGATTCAAAAACAGTCTCGGACAGCCATCGATAGAACAGTCTCGCGGCCAACAGTCTCGGACAGCCATCGATTGCACCAAGGCCCGCATGGCGCTAGCCTGCTTTTCAGGAACGGACACCGCCTCGGAGGTCACGGATGACCCAGCCC
>CAYGQN010000236.1:0-6894 GCA_964351795.1 uncultured Gammaproteobacteria bacterium | reverse complement strand
CCGTCGAAGAACTCGCTCATGCGGTCGAAACGGGCCTTGTTCGCCATGGCTGTGTTCACAACCTGGGCAAGCGAACCCGCGCCGGCCACACCCATCAGCGGTCGGGCCGAGATGAGGTTGGTGAAATACAGCGCCGGGATGGACCTCTGCTTGGCATGCTGGACCACCGGCGTGGTGCCGACGGCGAGATCCGGCTTGAATTCCTCCACGGCAGCGATGTCCTGCTCCAGCGAGGCCCGGTACTGGATGTGCACGCCGCGGGCTTCGAGCCATTCGCGGTCCGGGTCGGACCAACGGGTCCGCGGGCAGGCGGTGCCGACGTAGCGCAGGTCCGCGCCGCTCTCGATGAGCAGGCGGCCGACCAGCAGCTCCGAGCCCTCGTACCCGGACAGGGTGATGCGACCCTGGATGGGCTGGCGCGCCAGCGCCTCGCGTATCGCCGGCAGCCAGCGCTGCTTGGCGGCATCCACCTGCGCGGCCTCGACGTTGCAGGCCTTGCCGATGGCTTCCAGCCAGGCGGCGGTGCCGTCCACACCCACTGGCGCGGAGCCGACGACCGGGCGACCGGCAGCATCGAATTCGCGCACCGAGGCGGTATAGAAGGGGTGGATGGCGGCGACCGCAGCGCAGTCGAGCGCGGCATACAGTTCACGCCATTCGCGCGTGGGCACGACCGGACCGGCGGCCAGGCCAAGCGGTTCCAGCAGCTGGCTGATGCCGACCGGATCGGCGGGAAACATCTCGCCCAGCAGGGTCACTGTCGGCCGCTCGCTGCGGCCTTCCCGCAATGGCGCCACCGGGCCCTGTTCGGCTTCCTTGCGTGCGTACTGCAGCATCGCGCCGGCCAGGACGTCCTTGGCCTCGGCGTGCGTGGGCACGCCGAAGCCGGGTACATCAATGCCCACAATGCGGACACCGTTGATCTGTTTCGGCAGCAGGCGCAGCGGCACGCCCGAGGCGGTCGGCACGCACAGGTTGGTCACCACCACCGCGTCGTAGTTGTCCGGGTCGGCGATTTCGTGGACGGCGTCGCGGATGTCCTCGAACAGCTTGCCGGTGACCAGGGTCTCGGAATTGAAGGGTACGTAGCCCACCGTCCGCCTGGCGCCGTAGAAATGCGAGGTGAAGGTCAGGCCGTACACGCAGCAGGCCGAGCCGGAGAGAATCGTGGCCACCCGGCGCATGCGCAGACCGACCCGCAGCGAACCGAATGCCGGACACATGCTCTGGGGCTGATCGTGCGGGCCGAGCGGGTAATCCTTCGCGTACTGCTCGAGCACTTCGGACTTGCCGGCCTTGTTGGCGGCATCGCGCAGCTTGTCGGCACCGGCATGGCAGCCAAGGCCGTCGGCTTCGGTCGCCGCCGGATTGAAGCCGGCGTTGCTGTCGGGGTTGTTGCTGTCGTTCGCGCTCATCGGTTCACACCGCGTCGTAGATGACTTCCAGGGACGGCCGCTCGACATGGTTCTTGCCGCACATGTCTGCCGGTGTGGCCGGCAGCAGCTGCACGTCACGGCCGGTGCTCTCGGCCGAGAACAGGTCCAGCAGTTCGTCCTGGCTGAGCGGCGCAGGATGCAGCGGGGGCGCCCCGGCGACTGCCATACCGAGCTGTTCGAACAGACCGCCCCATTCGCCGCCCTGGTAGCCGATGATTTCGTAGTTCGCGCTCTTGCGACGGATGTCCTCGTCGGCCGGAATGGCTGCCAGGACGGGGATGCCGGCGGCCTTGGCGAAGGCATGCGCCTCACCCGTGCCGTCGTCCTTGTTGACCACCATGCCGGCGACGCCGACATTGCCGCCGAGCTTGCGGAAGTACTCCACCGCCGAGCAGACATTGTTGGCCACGTACAGGGACTGCAAGTCGTTGGAGGCCACGACGATGACCTTCTGGCACATGTCGCGGGCGATGGGCAGGCCGAAGCCGCCACAGACGACGTCGCCAAGGAAGTCCAGCAGCACGTAGTCGAAGTCCCAGTCGTGGAAGCCCAGCTTCTCCAGCGTCTCGAAGCCGTGGATGATGCCGCGGCCACCGCAGCCACGGCCCACTTCCGGCCCGCCGAGTTCCATGGCGAACACGCCATCGCGCTTGAAGCACACATCGCTGATGCTGACTTCGTCGCCCGCGGCCTTGCGCGCCGAGGAGGTCTCGATGATGGTGGGGCAGGCGCGGCCGCCGAACAGCAGGCTGGTGGTGTCGCTTTTCGGGTCGCAGCCGATGAGCAGGGTCTTCTTGCCCTGCTGCGCCATCATGTAGGCGAGGTTGGCCAGCGTGAAACTCTTGCCGATTCCGCCCTTGCCATAGATGGCAATGATTTGCGTTTCCCGCGTCACCGGCCCGGTGGAGACCGGATCCGGATCAACCGCGGCTTCGTTGCGCAGGCGCCGGTCGATTTTCTCGAGCGGCACGGAAACGACGTTATTGTCGGTCCTGGATTGGGTCATTGAACGTCTCTCCAGTCGAGGATCATCTTGAGGCAGTCTGCATCCGCGAAAGCGACGCGGTAGGCCTGCTCGGCCGCTTCCGCGTGGCTGCGATGGGTGATGAGACCGTTGAGGTCGAGCGCGCCCCGGCTGACCAGGTCGCACACGGCAAGCATGTCCGGACGCTGCCATTCGGCCGCCACGTGCAGGGACACCTCGCGCATGAAAGCGGCCGGGAAGTTGAAGGCCAGGGGCTGATGGTAGAAGCCGGCCAGGGTGATGCTGCCGCCATGGCCGAGCCTGGCGACAAGCTGGTCGAGGATGCCGGCGTCGCCGCTGCAGTCGATGATGCTGCGGTAGTCCTTGCGGTCGTCCTCGTCCGGATGCACCACGTTGTAACCGCTGGCACCGCCGGCGCGGCGGGCGTTGGTTTCCCAGACCAGCGGTGCCGCGGCACCGCTGGCGATACTCAGTCGCGCCAGCAGGCGGCCGAGGATGCCATGGCCGATGATGAGGTCCGGTGCCCGGTCGGGCGTGCGCTGCAGGGCGTGCCAGGCGGTGCCGGCCAGCGCGAACAGCACGGCCTGCTCGTCCTGGCCCGCGGGCACGGGGATGACCCGCTCGCCGGCGCTGATCAGGGTGCCGGCGCTGCCGCCGAACAGGGCATGGACGTCGCTGTAGCAGGTGGCGCCGGGTACGAACACCAGGTCGCCAACGGCGTGGCCCGACTCGGGGCCGGCGTCGATCACTTCACCAACGGATTCGTAACCGGGGACCAGGGGATAACCCATGCCCGGAAAAGGCGGCATGGTGCCGGTATAGAGCAGGCGCTCGGTACCGGTGCTGATGCCGGTCCAGCGGGTGCGCACGATGACATCGGAGGGTCCGGCCGGCTTGAGCGCAACGTGTTGCAGTGAAAGGCGCTCCGGCGCTTCCAGAACAACTGCTCGTGTGCCCGCCTGTGTTGACTGCATTGGCCCGGTCCCCCTCAGGTCCCGACTTTCTTGTGAACTGCTGTAGTGTCAGTCTAGCTTTACGCTTGTAAATGTCAACTTAGATTTACGTCTTTTTTTCTCGCGGCTGTCAGCAGCCCCGCCTGCAGTGGTAAAGCCGTGCCACGTCGACGAATATCCGTGAAGCCGGCCTCGGCCAGCATGGCCTTCAGCTCATCGACCCGGCGCGGCCGGCCGCTGCGCATCGCCAGCAGGTAGAAGCCGAAATAGGCGTCCCCGACCGGTTCGGCACCCGGCGTCTCGGCCATCGGCTCGGCTACCAGCAGCGTGCCCCCCGGGGCCAGGGCCTCGTGAGCGCGCGCCAGCAAGAGGCGGACCTTGTCGTCGTCGTGGTCATGCAGGATCCGCACGAGGGTGATGAGGTCGGCGCCCGCGGGCAGCGGATCGGTGAAGAAGCTCCCGGGAAAGACTTCGGCGCGTGACGCCAGGCCAGCCGCCGCCAGGCGGCGCTCGGCGCTGGCCGCCACGGCCGGCAGATCCATCATCTGCAATTGCAGCGCCGGCGCGGCGCGGGCGACCTCCAGGAGGAAGCCGCCCTCCCCGCCGCCGAGGTCAAGCAGGCGACGGTGGCGAGCGAACGGGTAGGCCGCGATGATCTGCTCGGCCACCATGGCGTTCGAGGCGGTCATCAGGGCGCTGTAGGGGCTGATCTTCTCCGGCTCGAGCGTGCCGGGCGCAGCGTTGCCGCTGTAGCCCCAGTACTCGGCCAGGGCGGGCGCATGCTCGCCCCGCAACAGCGCTACCGGATCGGCCAGGTCCTCGTACAGCACGGCGTGGTGTCGAATCATCGCCTCGATACCCGGCGCCTCGATGAGGCTCGCCCCCAGCATGCCCAGGCCCCAGTCATCCGCGCCGCGCCGTTCCACCAGGCCGAGGGCAGCGGCACCGCGCAGGAGGCGCTCGGCGGCCTCTGCCGTCAGGTCCATCGCGCCGGCCAGTGCGTCAGTGCTGGCAGGGCCAGCCGCCAGGTGCTCGAACAGCCGCAGCTGCACGCAGGCGTGCAGGATCTGCGAGTAGACGAAGCCGGCGCACAGGTCGAACAGCGCCCGCGCCTGGCGGCGCGCCAGGGGGCGGGTCAGCGGGAAGGCCATCGCCCAGGAGCGGAACCGCGCGCTGGTGAGCAGCCGGTCGCGCAGGCGCGCAAACGGGCTCAAGCGGCGGCGGGGGCGAGATCGGCCGGCAGGAAGCGCGCCGACTCCATGGTGATGAGAGCGCTCAGCTCATCGCGACCCGGGCAGTCCGGCACGGCCTGGATGGCCGCCTGGGCAATGGCGTCAAGGCGCTCCTTGGCGCCGCGCAGGCCATGTTCAACGACGGCGCTGGGCCGGTTGAACGCGGTGTCCTGGCCCACCGGCTTGCCGATGGCGTCGGCATCACCCACGGCGTCGAGAATGTCATCGGCCACCTGGTAGGCCTCGCCAAGCTTCTCGCCCACCATGCGCCAGCCCGCCAGGGTCTCGGCGGATGCCCCGGCCGCGATGGCGCCGGCCTCGGTGGCGGCGGCGAACAGCGCGGCTGTCTTGGCCTTGTGGTAGCTGGTGAGTTCAACGGCGTCCTCGCACTCCCAGGCCTGGCCGGCGGTGATGCCGTCCGGTGCGCCGGTGGCACGCGCCACCAGGCTCACCAGCTTCAGCAGGCGATCATTGCGCCGGCTCGGGCAGCTGGCCAGGGTCTGGAAGGCCAGCACGATGAGTCCGTCTCCCGCCAGCAGCGCCAGCTGCTCCCCGAAGGCGCAATGCACCGAGGGCTTGCCGCGGCGCGTGGCGGCATTGTCGAAACAGGGCATGTCGTCATGGACCAGCGAGGCACAGTGCAGCAACTCGATGCTGGCGCCGGCCGTCATGGCCAGCACCGGCTCGTCGATGCGGCAGGCGTTGGCCACGGCCAGGCACAGTCGCGGCCGGATGCGGGCGCCGCCGGGAAACACGGCATAATGCAGGGCGCTGGCAAGCCCGGAAGGACAGTCATCCGTGGCGGCAGTGCCGACGGCGGCCTTGAGAAACTCCTCGATTCGCTTCGACGCTCCCACCATGACATACCCCCGGCTCGGCTGACTGTCCAGTTCTTGTTACACTCAATTTACGAATTGAGTGTCAGTAAATATAGACACACCAACCGGAAGCGTCAAACATACGGCCGCCTGTCGCGGCCCAGCAGGTAGCCCGCATGCGAGTCGATGCCCAGTCGGGCTTTCCCGCCTTCACCGTGGACGTATCCGCCGGGGGCTACACCTGGTGGTACGTGGATGCGGTCAGCGAGGACGGCCGGCACGCCGTCACCCTCATCGCCTTCATTGGCAGCGTGTTCTCGCCCTACTACGCCCGGGCCCGCGCACGTGGCACCGCCGCGGCGCTGGATTACTGCGCGGTGAACTGCGCGCTGTACGGCCGCCCGGGCGGCTGGGCCATGACCGAGCGCCGCGCGGGCAGCGTCACGCGAAGCGCCCGGCAATTGCACATTGGCCCGAGTTCACTGCACTGGGACGGCGAAGCACTGCACATCGACGTGCGCGAAACGATGGTGCCCGTGCCACGCGCCATGAACGGGCGCATCGTCGTGCGGCCGCGGGTGCGCACGGCGCGCGTATTCGAGCTGGATGCCGCCGGTCGCCACCAGTGGTGGCCGCTGGCGCCGGTCTGCGACGTGGAAGTTGATTTTGCCGCGCCGGGACTGCACTGGCGCGGGGATGGCTACTTCGACTACAACCTCGGCGCCGAGCCGCTGGCCGATGGCTTCAGCCACTGGCACTGGTCGCGCATGCATGCCGGCGACGGCGCCCGTATCCTCTACGACGCCACGCGCCGCGACGGCAGCGCCCGCTGCCTGTGCCTGGCCATCGATGCCGATGGGCAGGTCAGCGAACATGAAGCGCCACCGTGCACCGCGCTGCCGACACGCCAGCGCGTGGTCGGCCGGCAGACCCGGGCCGAGGACGGCGCCGCCAGCGTCAGCTGGACGCTGGAGGACACGCCCTTTTACTCGCGTTCATTGATTCACGGGCGCATTGATGGCCGCGACTGGCCGGGCATGCACGAGAGCCTGTCGATGGACCGCTTCTGCGCGCCCTGGGTGCAATGCCTCCTGCCCTTCCGGATGCCGCGCGCCCTGCGCTGACAGCCGCTCAGCCGGCCGGGCTGTCCGTCTGGCCGGACAGCGGCGGAGCGCCCGGCAACAGGCCGCGCTCGCGCGCCTCCAGGCGGGTGAACAGATCGAACAGGAATTCGCAGTTGCGGTCGATGCGCCCGGCCAGGCCGGCGTCGTCCTGCGTGGCCGGCGAGCGCGGCGCGGTGAGCGCCACCGCGTCCAGCAGGTAGGCCGCCTGCGCCAGAACGGCGGATTCACCGCTTTCGTCGAAGGGTGGGGGCTCTACGCGGAGCGGCTAGGGCTCGAGATGGGCTTCTATGAAGACCCCTATTCCGATTTTGGCCGCCTCGGCATGGAGATCTGGCGGGCCTGCCGG
>CAYGQN010000235.1:0-6925 GCA_964351795.1 uncultured Gammaproteobacteria bacterium | reverse complement strand
CGGATCAAGCGCCCGCGCCGCCACCCAGCGCCAGCGTCAGCCAGTGGCCGGCCATTGCGGTGGCGCCGACGAACATCACCAGGTGGAACCAGGCCCACAACTGGTAGTGCCGGGCCAGTTTTTCCGGGTCCTTGTTCGCCACCAGCAGCGGGCGGCCGTCGCGTGGCGCCCGCAGCACGTGAAAGCCCGGGGCGTGCGCGGCCTCGGTGGCCTGGCTTTCCGCGATGGCCCGCGCCTGCTCGGTGGCGGCCTGCCATTCGGCCATGTCGATCTGCCCGTCGCCGTCGGCATCGAACTGCTGCAGCAGGAATGCCTTGTCGCTCTTCCAATCGCGCAGGATGTCGCGCACATCGCCGTCGATGTTGCTGCCCATGTCGGCCGGCCGCGCCGTACGCAGTTCCCCGAGTGCGTAGAGCGTGTCGCCGGGAGCGATGTAGCGGTAGTCGTAACGGGTGTCGCCGCTGCGCCAGCGTTTGCGCCGCACGGCGATGATCTCGGCCTTCTCCGGGTCGATGGCGCACACGCCGGTGTCATCGCGCAGCAGAAAGGTCTCAGTGCTACGGCGGGTCTCGCTGACCTCCTGGCCCATCTGCTTCCAGGTCAGTCGCGCCTGGTACCACACGCTAGGCGGGGCGCTGGCGAAGCCGGCGGTGTGCTCGCCCGGGTACAGCTCCGCGGTGCCCACCACCTCCACGTAGCCCTGGGCGGCGCTGCGCAGCGGCGAGGTCGGGGTGTCGTGGATGAGGTGGTAGCGACGGTTGGCAATCAGCCAGGCGACGAAGCCGCCGATGACGATGATGATGAGGCCGAACGGCGGCAGCCCGGGGCCGGCCTCGGCCCGCAGGAACACGTACAGCCCCAGGCCCGGGACGAGGTAGCCGGCAGAGACAATGGCGTTGCGCAGGTCACCGCGCGCCAGGCCATGGGCGACGAAGCCGAGCATGGATCAGGCCTGCTGCAGCAGTGCCTTGACGTCGACATCCTTCAGCTCGGAGGCATCGAAGCGCAACAGCCGGGCCGGCTGGAAGTTGAACAGCGAGGCGATCAGGCTGTTGGGAAGTTCCTCGATGCGGATGTTGTTGATGTTGGCCGCCTCGTTGTAGAACTCGCGCCGGTCGGCGATGGCATTCTCGATTTCAGAGATGCGGCCGCTGAGGTGGCGGAACTGCCGGTCGGCCTTCAGCTCGGGGTAGGCTTCGGACACGGCGAATAGTCGGCCGAGCCCCTGGCGCATGAGTGTCTCTGTCGCGCCGACGCCGGCCACATCCTCCTGCTCGCGGGCGCTGTGGGCCTGGGCGCGGGCCCGGGCGACGCGCTCGAAGGTCTCCTGCTCGTGCTTCATGTAGGCCTTGCACACCTCGATGAGCTTGGGCAGTTCATCGTGGCGCTGCTTGAGCAGGACGTCGATGTTGCTCCAGGCCATCCGCACGCTGTGCTTGAGCGACACCAGCCGGTTGTAGATGATGACGACCCAGACCAGGAGGGCGACGATCAGGGCCAGCAGCCCGTAGCCCATCAGTTCTCCACTGCTTCCCATGCTTGCTGTCTCCGTAGTCAGGTAGTGCCCACCGCGGTCCGGCCAGTGCCGTGGCCCTCTTGTAGCGGTCGCCAGCGCCCAATCCTACACAAATAACCGCGCTGCGAGCCCTCAGTACTGCGTGGCGGCTTCGGTGACCCGACGGCTGCCGTCGCTGTAAGCCTGCACGCGCACGCTGATGCGCGCGCCCTGTACCGGGCGGCTGCCCTGGCGCAGGGCCAGCACCGCCTCGCCGCCGTCGGGCAGCCGGACGCGGGCCGTGGTGATCGACGACGTGGTGTCCGTGCGCAGGTTGCTGCTGGTCGAGGTTGTCACTTCCAGCACCTCGGCCAGGGTCTCCTGCTCCTCGAGCAGTGCGGGCGACGGGGTCCGCAACTGCGCCGCGAACCACAGGCCCCCGGCCAGCAGGCCGACCAGCGCGAGATGAACGAAGGAGAGCTTCGGCCGCACCATGGTCAGCAGTGTAGCGGCGCGGGGTCCGGACGCTTGACGCGGCCGGCGCAGTGGCAGGGGCCGGCCAGCCGGCGGAGGCCGGGCGCTGCGGGCATCACTGGCACGCCGGGGGCACTCATTTCGCGCGTCGTGCCCGCAGCCAGTCCGCCGCCTGGCGCGCCGGCGCCAGGCCCTGCGCGGCGGCCCGCTCCATCCATTCCGCGCCGGCCTGCTCGTCGACCGGGGTGCACAGCCCCCAGGCATGCACGTAGCCGAACAGGAACTGCGCTTCGGGATCACCGTCCTCGGCCCGCGCGCGCATGCTGTCCAGGCCCTGGAACCAGGGGGCGGCCTCGCGCAGCTGCTCCAGCCGGTTGCGTGCGGCCTGCGCCACCGCGGGATCGCCGCCGTCGCGCGCCTGCTCATAGAGTTGCGTCGCCCGCTCGAGATCGCAGGGCACGCCTCTGGCGTGCTGGTAGGCGGTGCCCAGGGCGAGCTGGCCGCCTGGAAACCCGCTCTCGGCGGCCTCGCGTGCCAGGCGCAGGCCGGCATCGTCGTCGGCCGGTGCGCCGGTACCGGTGAAATACATCTGCGCCAGGATGACGCGCGCGTGGTCGCTGCCGGCCTCGGCGGCCCGGCGCATCCACTCGTGCGCCAGCGCCGGGTCGGCCTCGACATATCGCCCCTGGTGGTGGAGGGCGCCCAGCAGTTCCATGGCGCGCACGTGGCCGGCCTCGGCTGCCGTACGCAGCCAGTGGACGCCGCGGTCCTGCTGGCTGGCGAGACTGGCCTCGTCCAGGTACACCAGCGCTGTTTCGAACTGCGCATCCGGGCTGCCCACCGCGGCTGCCTGCTCGAGTTTCGCCAGCCAGGCCCCGATCCCGGCGTCATCGGTGGGGGGCGCGCCGGGGTCGTCCGTGTTCGCGGGTTCGATGGCGCGCCGGCCACCGCCGGAGTCGGACTCCATGGCGGTGAGCAGGGCCAGGCCGCCAAGGCCGACGGCCAGCAGGACGATGCAGGCAAACAGCAGTTTCATCATGTCGGGGAAGTCGCGGGCAGGCTGGGAAGCGGGTGCACAGGTTACCGCCAAGCGGGGCTTCCGGCGAAGCCCTTGCGACCGGCCCGGGCGGCAAGGCCGCTGGGCGGAGCGGCGTTCCGGCAGGCGGGCGGGTACGTGCCCGGCCCTCCGCCCGGGCGCCCGGCTCGCGTTATGCTGTGCCGGTCGCGGCACGGGGTCGCGGACAAAGCCGAAACGGATCCGGTGCGCCATGCAGATGCTCTATTGCGACGATGACCTGTGCGCGGTCGCCAAGCCGGCCGGCATGCTCATGCACCGCTCGCGCGTGGCCGCCGACGTCGCCGGGTTCGCGGTGCAGGCAGCGCGGGACCTGGCCGGCCGGCATGTGTACCCCGTCCATCGGCTGGACCGGCCGACCGCCGGCGTGCTGCTGTTCGCCTTCAGCCCGCCCGTGGCTGACCGGCTCATGCGCCAGTTCGCCGCCGCCGGTGTGGCCAAGGCCTACATTGCCGTGGTCAGGGGCTGGATGCAGGCGCAGGGGCTGATCGATTACCCACTCGGGGCGGTAGCCGATCCCCTGGCCGCCATGCCGCACACGCCAAAGCCGGCGCGCACCGCCTACCAGTGCCTGGCCACGGTGGAACTCGATGTCGCGGTCGGCCGGTATGCCTCGGCGCGGTATTCGCTGCTGCGCCTGAGCCCGCAAACCGGGCGACGGCACCAGCTGCGCCGCCATCTCAAGCATGTGTTCCACCCCATCATCGGCGACACCACCTACGGGGATGGCCAGCACAACCGCCTGTTCCGCGAACGCTTCGATTGCCGGCGGCTGCTGCTGGCCGCGCGTGAACTGGCGTTTACGCATCCGGTCAGCGGCGCGGCCATGCGCCTGCAGGCGCCGCTGGACACGGGGTTTGCGCAGGTGCTGGCGGCGCTTGGCTGGGACGGGATCGGCGCATGAACATCCGCATCGGGCCCGGCCTGAGCATTGCCGACACGGAGGTGGTGCTCAGTGCGATCCGCTCCCCCGGCCCCGGCGGGCAGAACGTGAACAAGGTGGCCACGGCCGTGCAGCTGCGCTTCGACATCGATGCCTCGTCGCTGCCGGACGCGCTGAAGGCGCGGCTACGCGCCCTGCCGGACCGGCGTATCAGCCGCGACGGGGTGGTGGTGATCAAGGCGGCCCGCACCCGCAGCCAGGAAACCAATCGCGCCGACGCCATCGAGCGCCTGGTCGAGCTCATCCGCCGCGCCGCCGAGAAGCCCCGCACCCGAGTGCCGACCAAACCCGGTCCGGGCGCCCGGCGGCGGCGCCTGGAGGACAAGCGCAAGCGCGCCCAGACGAAGCAGGCCCGCGGCCGCCCGCCGACCCAGGACTGAGCCGCCGGTCGACAGCAGGGTCCGTCCGCGGCGGCGCAGGCCGCCCACCACGACCCATCCAGAACCGCGGCCGCAGCGGCCGCCCGGGATCGCGGCTGGCGCGGAGAAGCGGAGAAGCGGAGAAGCCACCGGCGTTGGGCTGCGGGGCCTCGCAGCGGGTGCACTCAGCGCCGGGCGAAGTCCGTGCCCGCGGACCAGAAGCGGGCGACATCGGCGGGCGTCTCCCCGGCCAGCAGCAGTCGCGGGGCGGGATCGCCGGCGCCCTCGTAACCGAGCACCGGCGGAAGGCCGCGGCTGCAGTGGCGCGACCACATGCTGAGGGTGTAGGCGCCAGTGTCGTGCACGATCAGCCAGTCGCCCTCGCGAGGCGTCGGCAGGGCGATGTCACGGGCCAGCAGATCGCCGGCAAAGCACAGCGGCCCGGCAATGCTCCAGGGCTCGGCGTCGGGCTCGCCGCGCGGCTGGCCGTTGGCATCGAGCAGCGAGAAGCGATGCCGCCAGTGCTCGGGCTGGTACACCGGCCGCATGAACAGGTCGGCGCCGGCATGGCACACCGCCAGCCGCTGCGCCGGCTTCACGTATTCGATGCGGGTGGCGGTCCAGCCGCAGCCGGCCTGCAGCACGCGCCCGAATTCGGTTGCCAGGGTGATGCCGGCGTCGAACAGCGCCGGCGCCGCCTCGCGCAGGGCGGTGGCGTACTCGGCGAAGCTGATTTCCTGGTCGGCACTGGTGTAGGGGAAGGGCAGGCCGCCACCGATATCCACGAAGTCGATTCGGCCCGGCTCGCCGCTTGCCGCGTCGATGTCGGCGCGCAGTGTATCGATGGCGCGGGCAGCGGCAAGCAGTTGCTCCAGGCTGCAGCCCTGCGAGCCCACGTGCACATGCAGGCCCCGCAGCCAGGGGTGGCGGCAGCAGGCGTCGATCACGCGCTGGCGGTCCACGGCCAGCGACACACCGAACTTGGATTCGCGCGTGGACACGCTGGTGATGGCGATGTTGCCGGCGCCAACGGCCGGGTTCACGCGCAGGCCGATGCGCCCGGAAGGCTGCCGGTCTCCGAGCAGGGCAGCGACGCGGGCGAGTTCATCGAAGTTGTCGAGGTTGATGACGATGCCAAGCGCCAGCGCGCGGGCGATTTCCGCGCGCGTCTTGGCGGGCGAGTCGAAGATGATCCGCTCGGCCGGGCAGCCCGCGGCCAGGGCGCATTCGACCTCCTCCATGGAGGCCGCTTCCAGGCCGGCCCCGGTGGCCACCACTTCGGCCAGCAACGCCACCACGGGGTTGGCCTTGATGGCGATGCCGTGCAGCGCGTCGGGCGGAAACGCCTCGGCGAGCGCGCCGATGCGCGCCCGGAGCAGCGCAAGATCATGCGCCTGCACGGTGTTGTGCACGGCACCGGGAAGGCCGGCCCTGCCGGCCGCCTGCAGCACCGCGCCGATGTCCCGGGCGGGAATGGCCGTGAATTGCCGCCTCAAGCCACCGCGCCCCGCTGCGCCCCCTGCCGGCTGCTCTCCTCGGCGGCCAGCACCGGGTAATTCGCGGCGAGCACCTCGAGTTTGCGCCGGAAGGCGATGAGCTGGTCCTCAAGCCACTCGAAGCGCTGCTCGATGGTGTCGCCGCGGGCGAGGTTCTGGGCGATTTCCGACAGCAGCACGCCGCCCAGGGCGATGCGCAGCACGGCCGGGCCATCGCTGCTGTCGCGGCCGATGGCCACCGGCTGGCCGATATGGAACTTCGGCGCCAGATCGCGCCGGTCGGTGGGGTCAAGCTCGCCCGCCAGCGCCGAGCAGTCGTCGTTCAGCCAGTGGTAGATGCGGGTCAGCTCGGCCTTGTTGTAATGCCCGTGGTCGCTGTCCGGGCGCTTGACCGTGAATGGAAACACGGTGGTCTTGGATTCCAGCAGGCGCTCGGTGTCATCGGAGATCACCAGCGGGTCGACGGTATCGAAGTCGATGAAGGGCGAGCCGCTGATGATCTCCGGCACCAGCGCCTCGAAGGTCCGCAGCACACGCAGCCGCAACTGCGAGGGGGTGGCGTAGTAATCGCGGATTTCCGACAAGGCGGCCTCCCAGCGCAGCAGCAGGCCGGGGTTGCCCGGGCGCGGCAGACTGGCGCGCAGCTGCGTCCAGGCCGTGGGTACCTGCGCCTGGGTGAGGAAATCGCCCATGCCCGGCGGGAAGGGGTCGATGCCCTGCGCGACCGGGTTGAGGTTGGGCGGGATCAGCACGCCGGCGGCAAATGGCGGACCGCCGTAGAACTTCGAACCGGTCACGATCACCATGTAGCCCTTGCGCAGGATCTCCACCAGGCCGCGTCGGCTGAAGCGTCCCTGGGCAGCGTCGACGACCACCAGCAGATCATCGCCGAAGCGCCGTTTCAGCTGTTCCACCTGTACCAGCGAGGGTGCGTGCATGCCGGTCTTGTTGTGGGCGACCACGTGCAGCAGCACGCGCCTGCCGGCGGCGACCAGCGCGGCGGCGATATCGGCGACCTGCGCGTCGATGTCCTCCTCCGGCCGCGGCCTGCCGGCGGCATCGCGCACGGGTACGGTCTGCAGC
>CAYGQN010000234.1:4185-6954 GCA_964351795.1 uncultured Gammaproteobacteria bacterium | reverse complement strand
GGGTCCGTGGCAGTATTGTCCACTTTGCCGCTACAGTGCCGGCCGGCAGGGGGCATCCCGGCCGCGCCGGCGCGGCGATCATCGCGGCTCACCGACAACCAGCACAACGGGGTTCAGGGCATGTCTGACATTGGCGATTCGGCGCTGGAGCAATGGCGGGCGCAGGCACTTGATTGCGAGGCCGAGGTCAGGAAGGCCGTCATCGGCCAGGACCATGCCATCCGGCTGCTCGTGATCGCGGTCCTGGCGCGCGGCCATGCCCTGCTGGAAGGCGACGTGGGCGTGGGCAAGACCACCATGCTGCGCGCCCTGGCGCGCGTGCTCGGCGGCGACTACGAGCGTATCGAAGGCACCATCGACCTGATGCCCACGGATCTTGTCTACCACACCTACATCAACGAGCAGGGGCGGCCGGCGGTGGACCCGGGCCCCTTGCTCAAGCACGGGGAGCAACTGGCCACCTTCTTCTTCAACGAGGTGAACCGGGCCCGCCCGCAGGTGCACTCGCTGCTGCTGCGGGTGATGGCCGAGCGCACCGTGACCGCCTTCAACCGCGAGTACCGCTTCCCGCATCTGCAGGTGTTCGCCGACCGCAACCGGGTGGAGAAGGAGGAGACCTTCGAGCTGCCGGCCGCCGCGCGCGACCGCTTCCTGATGGAGGTGAACATCGCCCTGCCGGCCGAGCGCGAGCTGCAGCGCGACCTCATGTTCGACTCACGCTTCCACGACGTGGATGCCCTCATCGGCGGGCTGCGCGAGGGCGTGGTGGCTTTCGACCAGCTCAACCGCATCGCAGCGCTGATCCAGGCGCAGGTTGCCACCAGCCCCGCGATCGAGCGCTATGCGCTGGACATCTGCGAGGCCACGCGCCGGCCGGCCGCGTTCGGCATTGCGCTCGATGATGTCGACATGGCGCGACTGGTGGTCTCCGGGGTCAGCCCCCGTGGCACGGGCATGTTCGTGCGGGCCGCGCGGGTGGCGGCCTGGCTGCAGGGTCGCGATGCCCTGATGCCGGAGGATCTGCATGCCGTCCTCTACGAGACGGTCGCACACCGCGTGTTCTTCAGCCCGGTCTACGAGCTGCACCGCGACGAGCTCATCGGTGCGTTCATGCGGGGCATCATCGACCAGGTCGCGGCACCCTGAGCATGCCGGCGCAGGAAATCCATTACCGCATCCCCTGGCGTGCGCGCGGCAACTTTCCCGGCCACCATGCCAGCGCCCAGCGCGGTGCAGGCCTGGATTTCATCAACCATGCGGCGCTCATCGACGCCCCCGATCCGCGTCGTTTCGATGTCCGCGCCAGCCTGCGGGATCCCTTCGGCAACGTGCAGGTGCGCGTGTACCGCCAGCGGGCCTCGGTGGCGGTCATCGTGGTGGCGGACCTGTCGGCGTCGATGGGCTTTCGCGGCGAGCGGTCCCGCTTCCAGGTGCTGGCCGATTTCGCCGAGGGCCTGGCTCACTCCGCCTTTCGCACCGGCGACAGCTTCGGCCTGGTGGGCTGCGGCGACGCGGCCACCCCGGCGCTGTTGCTGCCACCGACCATGAACCGCGCCGCGGGCCTGGAAACCCTTGGCCGCTTGCGGGCCATGCAACCGATCGCGCCCGGCGCCAGCGGTCTGCTGGCGGCCGCGGATTACCTCGGCAGCCGGCGGGCGCTGGTGTTCCTGGTGTCGGACTTTCATCTGCCACTGGCGGACCTGGAGCGCGTCATTGCCCGCATGAACCACCACGACGTGGTGCCGGTCATGCTCGGGGATCGCGCCGAGCATGAACGCCTGCCCCGGTTCGGCCTGGCGCGCGTGATCGACAGTGAAACCGGCGCCGCCCGCCTGTTGTTCATGCGCGGCGCCTTGCGGCGGGCCATCGCCACGCGCTTCGCCGAGCGCCAACGCACCCTGCGGGCGCTGTTCGCGCGCAGCGGGCGCGAGCCCTTGATCCTGCAGGACGGATTCGATGCCGATGCGGTATCGCGCTATTTTCTCGGCTGAGCGCGGGCGGGGTCCCGCCCTGGCGGCCGGCCTGTTGCTGGCGCTCGTGCCGCTGCTGCCGGCAGGGGCCGGGTCGGGCAATGTCGTCACCGGGATGCAACAGCACCAGCCGCGCGAATTCGGCTACCAGCTCGGTGACAAGTTCGAGCGGGAAGTACGCATGGTGGTGCGAGCGCCCTTCGAACTGGTGGAAAGCTCGCTGCCGCAAACCGGACGCCTGAATCGCTGGCTGAGCTTCGATGCCGCAACAGTGAACCGCTCCCGCCATGGCGACGGCACGCAGTACCACATCGTGCTCGGCTACCAGGTCCACAACGTGGATCCGGACAGGCCGGCAATCGATGTGCCGGGACATATTCTGAACCTCAGCGACGGCAGCAGGACGCTCAACGTGGCGATACGGCCGTCGATGACGCGTGTCTCGCGGCTTACCGACCCGGCCAGGCCGGGCCTGCAGGCCGATGATCCGCCACCGCCACGCGAGTACCGGCGCGCCCGCCTGCTGGCACCGGCCGCATTGCTGGCCGTCGCGGTGACCGGGCTGCTGGGCATCGGCCTGCGCCTGCCGCTGGCCTCGCGGCGCAAGGCATTCGCCCGGGCCCTGGTGCGCCTGCGGCGACTGCCCGCCGGGCCCTGGGATGCATCAAGCACGGCCGAGGCCCTGCGCGTTCTGCATGCCGCCTTCAACAAGACGGCGGGCAGGACGCTGTTTGCCAGCGACATTCCCGAATTCTGTCGGCAGCACCCGGCCTTCCAGCCACTGGCCGGGCGCATCACC
>CAYGQN010000234.1:1813-4175 GCA_964351795.1 uncultured Gammaproteobacteria bacterium | reverse complement strand
TCACCGCGTTTTTCACCTTCTCGCGAGATTTTTTCTTCGGTGCCGGTGGCGCCACGCCGGGTGAGGAGTCAAGCCGGGCCGGGCTGATTGCCCTGGCCGCCGCCTGCAGTGATGCCGAGCGGGGCCTGCGTTGATGGCTTTCGCCAACCCCTGGCTGTTGTGGCTGCTGCCGCTGGCGTTGCTGCCGCTGCTCAGGCCAGCGCAGCCGGCCCTGGCCTACTCTTCGCTGGCGCTGTTGCCCCCGGACCCGCTGTCCGCTGCCGTGGACTGGGGCCTGCGGCTGCTCACCGCGGCATGCCTGGTGGCAATCATCCTCGGGGCCGCTGGTCTGCATCGGCCCCAGGAGCAGGTCGAGCGGATCGGCGAGGGCGCGCAGATGGTCATCCTGCTCGACAGCAGCGGCAGCATGGACAGGCCCTTCGCCAAGGGCAATGAAAACCGTGGCCGGCTGCCGGTGTGGGGGACCTACGACTCCAAGGGCCAGGTCGCGCGCCGGCTGTTGTCCGCCTTTGCCGAGCAGCGGCCCCAGGACCTGTTCGCGATGTTCGCCTTCAGTCGCAATCCGATTGCCGTGCTGCCACTGACGCAGAAACAGGCGGTGATCCAGGCGGCCATCGAGGCCGGCAGCCATGAGCGCGGCCTGGATACCACCGACCTTGCCGCGGGCCTCATCCGCGCCCTGCAGTTCTTCCGGGATCGCGAGTTCACCGGCTCGCGCATCGTGCTGCTGGTGTCCGATGGCGCGGCGGCGCTGACGGTGCCGATGCAGGAGCAGATCGAATACCTGATGAAGCGCTACCGGGTCGGCCTGTACTGGATCTACCTGCGCGACAAGAATGCGCCCGGGCTGTTCGGCGAGGTTTCCGCCGACCGCGTCGCCGACCTGGCGCCGGAGCAGGTGGTGCACCGGTTCTTCCTGGACACCGGCCTGCCGTACCGCGCCTTCGCGGCGGATGATCCCCAAACCCTGCAGGCGGCCATCGATGCGGTGAGCGGACTGCAGAGCCTGCCGATCCGCTACGAGGACGTGATTCCGACCCGGGACCTGTCGCCCTGGTGCTTCGCCGTGGCGCTGTCGACCCTGCTGGTCATCGGTCTGGCCCGCGCCGTGGAGCTGCGCGCATGGTGAGCAGGCGTAACTTGTTGTCGGGGTTCCTGGTCGTGGCCCTGGCCAGCGCGGCCTGGCTGGTGATCGAGTACCGGCAGTGGCAGGCGGTGCAGCGCTACAACCTGGCGCTAGCCGACGGCGTGGCCGGGGAGGCGGCGGCATTGCCGGGCGAGCATGGTCGTTTCGCCGCCGCCTGGCTGGCGCACCAGCAGGGGGAGTTCAAGGCCGCGCGCGCCGCGTACAGCGAACTCGAGCATGCCGCGGATCCGGTGCTGCGGGTGGCCGCGATGTACAACCTCGGCAATACCTACCTGCAGCAGGCCGCGCGGTTCGATCCGGTGAGCGACGCGGATCGCATCCTGCCGCTGGTGGAGATGGCCAAGGCCAGCTATCGGAGCGCGCTGGCGCTGGACAGTGAACACTGGAACGCCAGGCACAACCTGGAGAAGGCGCTGCTGCTCGTGCCGGATCCGGATCCGAAGGTCCCCATGGAAAACCTTGGCCAGACGGAGCTGACCAAGACGGTCATCTCCGCCGACACCGAGGAGAACCTGCCCTAGCGGGCACCCGGCCGGCGTCAGCGGGCGCAGGACAGGCCCGCGCGGCCGTGGCATCGTTCATGGCCCGGGCCGGTCGTGATTCAAGCAGAATGAGCCGCACTATGGACCGATCGCCGCCAGAACCAGCGCAGTCGAGCGCAGCCGCACAGCCGCTGCTGTCGCGACACGCCTGGCAACTGCTGCTGCTCGGCCTGGCCGGGTTCCTGCTGGCCTGGACCTTCACGCACCCGACGGCATCCCTGCCAGCGCCGCAGTACCGCTACGTGTACGTGTTCGACATCAGCCAGAGCATGAACGTCACCGACATGGGTACGGCCGCCGCACCGCTGAGCCGGCTGGAGGCAGCGAAGGCCGCGGCCATACACTCCGCCGGCGGCCTGCCCTGTGGCAGCGAGATCGGCCTGGCACTGTTCACCGGGCATCGCCCCTTTCTGCTCATGACGCCGGTCGAGGTGTGCGCCAACTATGGCGAACTGACCGACGCGATCCGTCTGGTCGACTGGCGCATGACCTGGCGTCAGCGCAGTGAAATCGCCAAGGGACTGTTCAAGAGCGTCGAGCTGATGACCCGGCTGGAGGTGCCGCCGCAACTGGTGTTCTTCACCGACGGCCACGAGGCGCCGCCGATCGATCCGGAACTGCCGCCGCGCTTCGATGGCCGGCCGGGAGAGGTCGACGGGCTGCTTGTGGGTGT
>CAYGQN010000234.1:0-1803 GCA_964351795.1 uncultured Gammaproteobacteria bacterium | reverse complement strand
ATTCCGCGCTTCGATGAACTCGGCAATGCGCTTGGCCATTTCACCGCCGCCGACCTGGCCGACATGCCGCGCGCCGGACAGGCCCTGCCCGACGAACACCTCTCGCAGCTGCGTGAAGCCTACCTGCAGGACATCGCGGCCACGGTGGGTCTGGAGTATCACCGCCTGGCGGCGCCGGCCGCCTTCACCGCGGCCCTGCAGCAGGCGCGGCTCGGGCGGACGGCCGCAAGCGCGGTGGACCTGCGCCCGGCTTATGCCCTTATCGCGTTGCTGCTGGTGCTGCTCGCCACGACCGGGTCTGGCCGGACCTTCAGGCCTGGCGGACGCGCGGCGCAGCGCTGAGGGCGAACCTGCGCCAGGGCTGTTGCTGGCAAACCCGAGCGTCCCGCCGGCCGGAGGCAAGGGCCGCACCTTGGTGCCGGGCTTGGGGCCCGGTGCGGCCGATGGAGCCGGCGGCGGCCGGTGCCGGGCGATGGTGGCCGGGGGGTGCCGTGAGTCCGGTGATGAGTCCGGGCGTGTCGGCGAGGCCGGGGTCAGCGCGCCCGGAAACGCGCGAGCACCGTCGTGTCATGGTCGTCGTAGGGCACGCTGGCGAGTCGGCGCAAGCTGCCAAGCGCGGCCAGCTCGCCCAGCCGGCTGCCGGGAACCAGCACCAGCGCGGAGTCGGCCCCGGCCAGGGGCAGAACTTCAGCGGGCCGCTGCAGCCGGGTGATCGGGCTGTCGGCGTAGTACACGTATACTTGCGGCGTTACCGCCCAGGCCGCCATCGGTTCGCCGGGCAGGCGCTGTGCGTGGGCGATGAGGCCCAGTTCGCGCTTGTGGTAGCGATCGGCGCTCCAGGGCAGCGGCGACTGGCCCAGCGCGGCAAAGAAGGCGCTCGCCAGAACCAGCACCGCCACCTGCATCGGCAGTGCCGGTGTGTGTCCCCTTCGCAGGCGCACCAGCAGGATGGCCAGCAGGGCCAGGCCACCGCCGGTGGCGGCCCAGGCCATGGGGGCGGCCGGCGTCCGGCCGAGCAGGTAGCCGGACAGCACGGTAAGCAGCAGCGCGTGCGCGGACCAGAACCAGCGTTGCCAGCGCCCTTGCAGCCCGGTCAGCCCCATACCCAGCCACAGGCAGGCGGGTGCGAGGGCGGGCAGCATGTAGAACCAGCGCTTCTGTGGTCCGGCCGACAGCAGCAGCGCGGGCACGAGCCAGCACAGTGCCAGCAGCTGGCGCTGGTGGCGCCAGCGGTCGCGACGAGCGAGCTGCGCCAGCGCCGGCGGGATGAGCAGCAGCCACGGCAGCAGCAGCTCCAGCGGCCGCCAGGCGTAGTAGGGATCCAGCAGGCCACCCGGGTCGGGCCGCAGCAGGGTGCCGGACAATTGCGAGCTGGCGAACAGCCCTGGCCCGAGGCTGGCGCGAATGGCGAGCCACCACGGCAGGGTGAGCAGCAGGTACAGCGCCAGGCCGGGCAGCAGGGCAAGGCGCCGGCCGCTTCCCCGCGCACCGTGGCCGGCCAGCAGCAGGTGTACCAGCATCGCCAGCAGCAGCATGCCGGGCAGCTGCGGCCCCTTCGCCAGCGTGGCGAGGGCGAAGGCCACCCACATGGCCGCCAGCCAGCCGCCGTGACCATCGCGGCGTGCGGCGAGCAGGAAGGCCGCGACAGCCATCCCGCACAAGCCGGCGTAGAGCATGTCCGGGCGGGCGTCGTGAGTGAAGGAGAAGAAGGCCACGCTGCCGGCCAGCACGCCGGCGCCGAGCACGCCGGCCTCGGGACGCCCGACGGCGATCCCCATCACGTACACGCTGCCGAGCAGTGCC
>CAYGQN010000233.1:0-6968 GCA_964351795.1 uncultured Gammaproteobacteria bacterium | reverse complement strand
CTGCTGGGCCTCGCGGTGGGCGACCGCCTTCGCATCGGCGCGGCCGAGCCGATCATCAGCGCGGTGCTGGCGCTGGAGCCGGACCGCGGTGGCGGCATGTTCACCCTGGCGCCGCGGGTGATGATGCCGCTGGCGGATCTCGAGGCCACGACGCTGGTATCGGCCGCCAGCCGGCTCACCCATCAGCTGCTGCTTGCCGGGGACGAGTCCGTCATCGCCGACTTGCGTGCCTGGCTGGCGGACAACGCCCCGCGCGGCGTGCGGGTGCAGGATGTCACCCAGGCGCGCCCGGAGATGGACACCGCCATGTCGCGTGCCCGGCTGTTCCTCGGCATCGCCGCCTGGGTCAGCCTGTGCATCGGCGCCATTGCCATTGCCACGGCGGCGCGCCGCTATGCCGAGCGCCACGTTGATGCGGCCGCCCTGATGCGCTGCCTGGGGGCGCGCCAGAACTGGGTGCTGTCGCTGTACTGCTGGCAACTGCTGGTGATCAGCCTCGCCGCTGCACTGGCGGGCGTGGCCATCGGTTACGCCACCCAGGCGCTGCTGGCGCGGATGCTGCAGGATCTCGCCGCGGCCACTCTGCCGGCGCCGGGTCCGGCCGCTGCCGTCACCGGCGTGCTGACGGCGCTCATCGCGGTGTTCGGTTTCGCGCTGCCGCCCCTGTTGCGCATGCGCGATGTGCCGCCGGGGCGGGTCCTCGGCCAGCGCGGCGGCCTGCCCACCGGGCAATGGCGCTGGCTGTACGCGCTCAGTGCTGCCGGCATCGTGGCGCTGTCACCCTGGCAGGATCTGGATACTCGCAGCGCGCTGTGGCTGCTGGGCGGGACGCTGGCAACGGTGCTGGCACTGGCCCTTGGCACACTGGCGCTGATCGCCGCGCTGGCCGGCCTGCGCGGACGTGTCGGCGTGGCCTGGCGCTACGGGCTGGCCAACGTCGTGCGCCGGCCGCGCACCAGCCTGACCCAGGCCATTGCCGTGGGGATCGGCATCATGGTGCTGCTGCTGTTGCTGACGGTGCATCGGGACATGCTGGCGCACTGGCGCGCCTCGCTGCCCGCCGATGCGCCGAATAATTTCCTCATCAACATCCAGCCCGACCAGGTGGCCCCGCTGCAGCGCTGGCTGGCCGGACGGGGCTTGAGCGAAACCCGGCTGTACCCGATGGTTCGCGGCCGCCTGGTCAGCATCAACGGCAAACCGGTGAGTCCGGACGACTACGACGACCCGCGCGCGCAACGTCTGGCCGCACGTGAATTCAACCTGTCCACCGCCAGGCGCCTCAAGCACGACAACCGCCTGCTGGCCGGCCAGTGGTGGGACGAAAATACCGACCCGGCCCAGTTCTCCTTCGAGCGCGACATCGCCGCGGCACTGGGCGTGGGCCTGGGCGACGAGCTGACTTACGACATTGCCGGCGAGACCTTGTCGGCCACCATCACCAGCATCCGCGAAGTGGACTGGGACAGCTTCGAGGCCAATTTCTTCGTGGTTTCACCCCCGGCGCTGCTGGCCGGCCAGCCGGCTACCTGGATCACGGCCTTTCACCTGACGGCCGCACGGTCCGCCGACATCGCCGACCTCGTCGAAACCTTCCCCAGCGTGACGGTGCTGAACATCGAGGCACTGCTGGCGCGGGTGCGGGCGATCATCGACAACGTCTCGCGCGCGATTGCCTTCGTGTTCAGCTTCACCCTGGTGGCCGGTGCGCTGGTGCTGTTCGCCGCCATCCAGGCCGGCCAGGACGAGCGCCTGCGCGAGGCGGCCGTACTGCGGGCGCTTGGCGCCGATGCCGCCACGATCCGCGCGGCCTTCCTGGCCGAGCTGCTGTCGGTGAGTCTCATCGGCGGCCTGGTGGCCGGCCTGTGCGCGGCCGGCATCGGCTACGGGCTGGCCACGGCCGTGTTCCGCATCGATTACCTGCCCTCCCCGGCCATCGTGCTGCTCGGCGCCGTGCTCGGGCTGGTCGTGGGTGCGGTGGCCGCGCTGCTGCCCATGCGGGGCATCATGCGCGGCCGGGCGAAGGATCTCCTGGCGGCGGGCTGATCGCCTGCCACGCAGATGCCAGGGTCGGCGTCCCCGCGCGGACCTGGTTCACGGAACTGGCGGTTGCGGCATGCCCAGGCGGCGGTCATGGTAGACGCTGACGCCTGCGCGGACAGGGAACACCCGACTGCCGCGAAAGCGCCGGACCCACACGCTTAAGGAGGAGGAAACCCATCATGAACCGCACTACCCGGGCACTGCTTTGCACCCTCGTTCTCACCGCAGTCGCACTACCCGCCAGCGCCGCCACCATCGTGTACCGCTACACCGGCTCCTGGATTTCCAATAACGCTGTTGACCCGCAGGAGCTCGGCGGGGCCAGCTTCGACCTGACCTGGACGGTGGACATGAATGCCCTGCCCGCGTCCTCGTCGGCAACGAGCGCCACCTACGAGGGTGAACTGAACCTCATCGTCAGCGGCTCGCCGGGCGACGTGGACGGCACCTACGTCCGCAACGGACACACCATGACGGTCTCCACCGATTTCAATGGCTTCGGCTACCTGAGTTTCTCCAATGTCAGGGAAACCCCGCTGAGCCCGGTGCCGAACTTCGGCAACTTCATCATCCTGCCCCTGCAGCAAATCACCTTCGGCGTCTTCGCCGACACGAGCCTGCCGGTGGGTGATTTCACCGCCGATATCGAGGGGATCTGGGGCACGGGAACAGCCGGCGGCGGCAGCTACAGCGCCACCATCACCGAGCTCAGCGCCACCGTGGTGCCCTTGCCTGCGGCGGCCTGGCTGCTCGGCAGTGGCTGTATCGGTCTGTTCGGGATGGCGCGCCGGCGGAGCTGACCCGGCACCGCCTCAACGCGGGCGGAAAATGAAGTTGTTGATGTAGGGCGCGCCCCGCTCCCCGGCCAGGCGCGCGCCCTGGTGGGCCCGCACGCTGAAGCGCTCCAGCGGCTGGAGCTGGCCCTCGAGCAGGAATTCGCCGCGGTAGCCAAGTTCGTCCACCGCGGCGAACACCTCGTCCATGGGGGCCTGCAGGTGGCGCTGCTCGATCTCCACCAGCAGCACCGGCCGGCAACGGGCGATTGTCCCGCGCCCGCCGGCGAGGATGGCCTGCTCGGCACCCTCGGCATCGATTTTCAGGAAACCGAGGTCCTGCAACGCCAAGGCGTCCAGCGTGGTCACGGGCACCTCGATGCCCCCCGGCGCCGCGCTGACCAGGCGCGCGGCCTGGGCCGGCTCCCCAGCGCCGGTGTTGGCCAGCCAGGCCGTGCCCTGGTAGTCGGCCAGGGCCAGCTGATGCAGGCGCACCCGCTCGCCCCAGGCGGCGGCCAGGAAGCGGGCGCAGGCCGCCTGCGGTTCCACCACGTGCACCTCGCTGGCAAGCCTCACCAGGAACCAGGTGTAGGCGCCGAGGTGTGCGCCCACGTCCATGGCCGGCCGGCCGCGCGGCACGAGCGAGGCCAGCAAACGGATCTCCGGCTCGCCCCGACGCCAGTTACGCCAGGCCACCTGGTGCTTCATCAGTACCGGCGGCAGCAGCCGGTGAGACAAGCGCCGCCATTGCTGCTTCATCGCCGATGCCATGCCTGTACCTTTAACCCACAGGAAAAACCGCGCAGCGGCCCGGTAATACCCGGCCACAAGCTGCGCCCCGGCGCGTAGAATACCGGCATGGGCAGGTATACGAGCAGCAGCTTCTCTCACGGCGCAGACACGAAGACGGGCGTGCTGCTGGCCAATCTCGGTACGCCCGACAACACCTCCACCGGTGCGGTACGCCGTTACCTGCGCCAGTTCCTGGGCGATCCGCGCGTGGTCGAAGTGCCCCGGGTCATCTGGTGGCTGGTACTGAACGCGATCATCCTGCCCTTTCGGCCGCGCCGCTCCGCCCATGCCTACCAGCAGGTCTGGACCGACGAGGGCTCACCGTTGCTGAGCATCGGCCGGCGCCAGGCCGCGGCGCTGCGTGCCCGCCTGGAGGCCGGGGAAGGCGCCTGGGCGGTTGCACTGGGCATGTGCTATGGCGAGCCGTCCATGGGCAGCGCCCTGCGCGAGTTGCGCGAGGCCGGCGCCCGCAGGATCGTGGTCCTGCCGCTGTACCCGCATTACTCCGGCACCACCACGGGCGCGGTTTTCGACGCCGTTGCCCGCGAACTGATGACCTGGCGGGAAGTGCCACGCCTGGACTTCATCAACAGCTACCACGATGAGCCCGCCTACATCGCCGCCCTGGCCAGCAGCATCCGTGAGTACTGGGCCGCCAACGGGCGCGGCGAGAAACTGCTCATGTCCTTCCACGGGATCCCGCAGGCCTACTTCGAGCAGGGCGATCCCTACCACTGCCACTGCCACAAGACCGCGCGCCTGGTGGCCGAAGCCCTGGAACTGGCGGAGGACCAATGGCAGGTCTGTTTCCAGTCGCGCTTCGGGCCCAAACAATGGCTCGAGCCCTACCTCGACCAGACGGTGATGGAACTCGCCCGCGCCGGTATGCGCCGGGTGGACGTGGTGGCGCCGGCCTTCGCCGCGGACTGCCTGGAAACGCTGGAGGAAATCGCCATGCAGAACAGCGAGTTCTTCACAGAGAACGGCGGCGCCGAACTGCATTACATCCCCTGCCTGAACGATCGCACCGACCACATCGACGCCCTGGCCGAAGTGGTACGACGCGAGGCCGCACCCTGGCAGGCGGCGCTCGGTGCCTACAACGATTCCCATGAAAGCGCTGCCCGGCAGGCCCGCGCGGCGGCCATGGGCGCGGCGGACTGATACCGGCGGTGCGCTGCTTCAGCCCTGGATCGTGACCAGCACCCGGCGCTGGTGCGGCTGCCGGCGGTGCTCCCACAGGTACACGCCCTGCCAGGTCCCCAGCGCCAGCCGGCCAGCCGCCACCGGCAGGCTCAGGCAGGCCTGGGTCAGCACCGAACGCACGTGGGCCGGCATGTCATCGGGGCCTTCAGCGGTGTGTCCGAACAGGGCATCGCCGTCCGGCACCAGGCGGGCGACAAAAGCCTCCAGATCGCGCAGCACCTGCGGGTCGGCGTTCTCGCAGATCATCAGCGACGCGCTGGTATGGCGGATGAACAGGTGGCACAGGCCTTCGTCGATGCCGCTGCGGCGCACCAGCGCGGCAATGTCGCCGGTGAGTTCCACGCAGGCTCGACCGGGCGTGCGTAGCAGGATCTCCTCGCGGAACATCAGTGCAGCAGGCGATCAGCCCGCAGGGTAAGCGCGGCGTAGAAGTCGAGCAGGTGCCGGGTATTGGCGCCGAGGTCACCCTTGCCCAGGCGCGAGCGGCTGCGCAGGTACAACTGCACGACGGCCGGGTCCGTGGTCGGCAGGATCTTCACCTTCACATCGTCGCGAAACCGCAGCAGCGGCGTGGTCACCACGGCGTTGAATTCAAGCTGCGAGGGGTTGTCGTACTCCAGCACCCAACCGAGCGAATGCGCCGCCTCGCGCGCCGCCGCGAACGCGCGGTCCGGGTCGGCCCGGAAGCTGGCCAGATGGCGCTCCGGGAACTCGCTGTCATCCACGGTTTCCACGACGTTGCTGCCGAGGTAGGTGGCCAGGCGCCGGAGCGGGCCGGGCGGGGCGGCCAGCGGCACCCGGTTGAGCAGCACCGGTACGATGAGCGCCAGCACAAGGGCGGCCAGGACGAGGAGGATTTCCAGCATGCTTGCCGGGCTCAGGGCAGGCTGCGCAGGATGGCGTCGACGGGCTGGCGCTTCTGCTCGCCCACGCTCTCGGGGTAGCCGTACCAGAGCATGCCGACGCTGGCCTCGCCATCGGCATCGATGCCGAGCAGGGTGAACAGGCGCCGATCCCGCGTGACGGGCCCCGTGGTCCACTTCACCCCCACGCCGACCGACCACAGGCTCAGCTGCAGATTCTGCACGGCGCAGCAGGCGGCGGCGTAGTTCTCCCGATCGCGCAGGGGATCCGGGTCGCGCAGGCAGCTGACGAACAGCCAGCCCGGCACGCGTGCCCAGCGCTCCACCTTGGCGGCAGCGGCCTGCTCGCCCTGCTTCTCGGCAAGCACCTCCCGCGACAGGCGCAGCACCCGGGCCTGCATCTGCGGGCCCAGGATGCAGAAACGCCAGGGCTCGGTGAGATAGTGATTCGGCGCCCAGCGGGCGTGTTCTATCGCCTCGGTGACCAGCGCCTCGGGCACGGGCTCGTCGCGAAACTGGTGCACGGTGCGGCGCGCGCGGATCGTATCGATGACACTGCTCATGTTCATGTCCATCCCGGCAACGTTGGCAGAGGGTTGGCTGTTCCCGGCAAGCCTAACTGCTCGCGGGGCGGGGATCAGCCCCCGCAGCGGCGGTCAGCCCTGCAGCAGCATGGTGGTACCGACGACGGCCAGCACCACCGCGAATACGCGCCGCAGCCCGGCCACGGGCATGGCATGCGCCGTGGCGGCACCCAGCGGGGCGGTGAGCACGCTGGCCATGGCCACCCCGGCCACCGCCGGCCAGTAGACGTAGCCGGTGGTCATGGCCGGCAGCGCCGGGTTGCCCAGGCCGGTGAGAATCATCCCTGCCGTGCCGGCGATGGCAATGGGCAGCCCGCAGGCCGCGGCGGTGCCTACCGCATGGTGGATGGGCACGCCAATCAGCAGCAACAGCATGACGGTGGTCACGCCACCGCCGATCCCCAGCATGGTGGAGGTCGTGCCGACGAACACACCGGCCGCCAGGATGGCCGCCAGGGTCGGCACGCGCGGGCTGGCGTCGGGCCGGTAACTGGTTGCGATCTGGATGGCGAACAGCAGTTCGAACACCCCGAACACCCGCCGCAGCCCATCGGCCGGCAGGGCATCGGTGAGCAGCGCGCCGATACCGCAGCCGAGCACCAGGCCGGCGACGATGCGGCGCACCAGGTCCCAGCGCACAGCGCCCCGCCGATGGTGCGCACGCAGCGATGAAATGGCGGTGAAGATGACGCTGGCGAGCGAACTCG
>CAYGQN010000232.1:0-6981 GCA_964351795.1 uncultured Gammaproteobacteria bacterium | reverse complement strand
TGATCCACGTGAAAGTGGTGCTGGGCATCCACGAAGGGGAAGACGAGGGAAAGCAAGGCAAAGGTCCGGGCGTCCCCGTATCGCAGATCTGCGAGCTCCACCAGTTCTTCCCGCTGGAAGGTGAGCGCTTTCCCGCGCCGAGACATCGCACTCTCCAGTTCCGCCGTAGGGAAGGCATTCTTGCCATGCTCTTTGATCGTGGAACGCAGGAGTGTGAGGAGCGTGTCCAGTCCACTTCCCCAGATGCCCGAAGCCTTGAGTACGCTCTTCGTCAGCCAGAAGCGGATCGCGTTGCGATCCCGCGCATAGCGGGCAGTCGTGAGAAAGCCGCTCCCCGGCCTCAGCTGATACAGGTAAAACGCAATAGGCAGGATCGCGCTGTGTGCCCGCAGGTTCTGGCCGTTGAAGCCGAAGGATGCAATCAGGCGCACGGTAAGGAGTAGCGCCTCTCTGACCTCGGGCCAGTGCGACTCGAGGACCATCATGTTGTCGTGATTGAAGTTCTCTACCTTGAATCCCACGTTGCCGATGTCCGTCAGGACCAGTCCGGCTTTGAGCACGAGGTCCTGCGAAAATCCGAAGTGATCGCCGGCTTCGTTGAGCTCGTCAACGAGGCGATGAATCTCGTCACGCGCATCCAGGCTCTGCCACTGCGCGACCGCGATGGAAAGCAGCAGATCCGAGTACGAAAGCACCGTGCCCCCGCTGTTCATGCGGATGAAAATGTTGAGGACCCTGGATAGGTCCTGCGACTTTTCCTCGTAGTAAGCGACCAGATGCTCGGTGTGGATGACCTTGTGCAAACGGGTGAGCGTCTCGAAGGCCTGATCCGTCTGATCCTGCGCCAGTCTGGCGTTCAGCCAGCGGAGCATCGGGGGCCCGTCCGCCATCGAGAGGATGTCCCCGACCTTGAACCAGCAGCTCGTCGTAGCATCGGCCTTCCCCAGCTGATCATGAGTCAGGAACTGGAAGCGGAATCTGTCTCCTTCCTCGTCTTCCTCCGCTGTGCCCAGCAAGTCGAGGTAGAGGTGCCGCACAGGAAAGGCATCGGGGTTGTTCCACCACTTGTAGGGCTGCTTCACCGCCATGGACCCGCAAAGGCCTATGTTCAGCGCTGTAAGCCTTTGCTGACCGTCAAGCACCGCAGTGACACGATCCGTCCTCTTCGGAAGCGGCGGGCAATGCGGATTGTCACGTTCGTGATAGTCGCGGACGAAGTCATAGAATCTGTAGGCGGCGCTGTTGCCCCCCTCCACTCGCCAGAGTAGGAAGGTGCCGAATGGATACCCCTGCATGAGGCTGTCGAACAAGCGCTCGATCTGCTCCATCTTCCAGACGAACTCACGCTGGATGGCTGGAAGCACGTACTCATGACGCTGAACCAGCTCGATCGTTTCCTTGATGGTTCCGCCGGTCTGATACACCGTTACACCTCCACGGGAACGCGACTGTGCACTGTCTTCGCTTCGGCGAGCATATCGCCGAACCTGCCGTAGTTGACCTTCACGCCGTCATCCAGATCGAGCTCGATGCGCATGTCGGCGTAGTGGCGGAGCTTCTCGTCGAAGGTGAGCAGCTCGGCCTGATGCTTGAGCAGCTTCGACTGTTCCTTCTCGAAGCGCTTGCGTTGTGGGGTCAAGGTCGCGGCATTGATGTCGGCTTCAAGCGCCTCCAGTCGCGCCGCCATGCGTCCCTGCAGTGGGATCACGTACTCGCTGCGGATGCGCGCGAGGGTGCCGGGGTTGTAGCGGTGCAGGTACACGAGGCACTGGAAGGCCTTCTGCTTGCCGCTGCTGAAGAGCCAGTAGATCGGGCGATTCTTGTAGGTCTGCAGGTGATCCTTGAAGAAGCGGTCGCAGAGGTAGCCGCGGATCGTCTCGCGACTGGTCTCGTTCTTCTTCGGCGAGAGGTTCGCTGCGAGGAAGGCCAGATTCTCTTCGAGGTGCTCTGCATCCCAGGCGACCGAGATGAACTCGACCACGCGGTTGCAGGCGTCGTCCCCGAACCACTGCGTGTCGGTGATCGGCACGATGCCATCGTCGTCCGCCGGGAAGGTGGTGTACCGGCTGGGGTCGAAGCCCTCGTTGCCGCTGTGCGCGTAAATGAGGCCCGGCGCGTCCAGGCTGTAGCGACCCATCATGCAGCCGATGGCGTAAGAGACCAGCTCCTCCATGGTGTCCTGGCGGAAGCGGGTCCACTGCGCATCGGTGGTGAGCTTGCCGCCGTAGCGGTAGGCGGGGTTCACCGTGAGGGTGATCTGCTCGATGGGGACGTCGGGGGTGAGCTCGTCCTGCAAGCCGTAGGCGTCGATGAAGAGGCGGTTGTTCTCCTCTTCAAGGCGCTTCATCTCGGCGGTGTTGGAGCAGTTCTGGACGGTCCAGTTAGCGTAGCTGGATTCGAAAGTGGAAGTGGAGTCGCAGGACGCGGTCAACAGGGGGAGCGACAGGAAGTCCCAAGAGTACTCAAAGTTATCCCAATCAGATTTGGCCTTTTCAACGAGAGCGCGTGAGAGACGTTCGGTCCCATCCACTTCCGGAATGTATGGCAAGGATGCGACGTCACCTGGCTGCATGTTGAGGGTTGGGCTAGCGATTCGTGCGAGAAGCTCCGCGACCGGAGTGACCAAGAAAGCGAGGATCCGCTTTACGGGCTCGGACGAGGTGCTCGTGCAAACTCCGGAGGCGTCGTCGAACAGTAGCCCACTCGGCGAATAGCGAAAGCAAACTCGGCCGCTTGTAATCTTTGCCCATACAAGCGCTTCTCTGAATATCTGGTCGAGCACGAAGTTGTGCGCCCATATTCGATCGGACGTCGGGTGCTTGGTCGTACGCAACTCGTGCCCATCATTCTCCCAATTCACGACAAACCAGTAGTTTCCGTACCAGTTTCTAAACGCTCCCCCTTTGTTGTACGGAAACCACTTTGCAGAACTCTCCTTCGCACATTCTCTGCTTTGATACCCGAAACCAATTCGGCTTCGCGCCACCTCCCACCAGCACCGGATGTGCTTTTCTGTATTCCCGGTCACCAAAGCCTGGTTGGGATTCGCGAACTCGCCGATGGTCTCATTCGCCTCAAAAACTCCTAGAACTTGCCCGCTCACCCAGTAGGCGATCGGGCTGCCGGGGATCTTTGCGAAGTCACTCTGGGCGGTTGTTGAGTACGCATGATCGCCTCCGGCTAGCGAGACTCTCTTCTCTCTCTCGCCTCCATCCAATAATCGAAAGAAAACAGGCTTGAAGTCCCGACCGACGACGTTCTTCAACACAAAAGAAGTCGTCTGAACGACTTCACCGGAGATACCCCCGAACGCTCGTGCCCCAAGGTGCGCCATCGAGCAGATGACCTTCTCCCGCAGCAGTCGTTTCCGCATCTTCTCGAACGATGCCAAGAACATCCAACTCTGCATCGTGACCATCGCATTGTGGCCGCCATCGTTCGCAAACCCGTAGCCTCTCTCGATGAAACATGCGAATAGGTCAATCTTACTGTCCGGAAAATAGTCCTTCGCAAACTTTTTCACCGGGCCATTCATTCCACCGCTCCCCATGTAGGGTGGGTTCATGACTACCGCATCGTACTGCGCCGCCAGCAGCTCAGCCTGCTGCACAAGCGACCCTAGGCGCTTGAGCACTTCCGAGACAAACAGGTCCTGACTCGTCGCCTCACTCAGCTGCTTCAGCGCCGGGAGCTTCTCCGCCAACTCCCCCGGCACCTGAATCAACGATCCAAACGTCGTTGCATGCTCGAACAGCCGCTTCAGCTCCGTGATATCTCCCAGCTTCAGGCCGTAGTCCGAGAGCTCTATCCCCTTCGCTAGCGCCTCCTCGTCGAACTCCGCGCTATCCACCAGCGCCATCACGTTAAGAATCACCCCGCGCTCGAACAGCCGCCGTTCGTCCGCCCGCGCTTTCATCATCAGCGCAAAGCCCGACAGCTGCGCCGCGCGCTCGTCGATGTCGAGACCGAAGAGGTTCTTCTCGAGGATCAGCTGCGGCACGTCCCGCAGCCGGTACCCGCGCTCCAGGTAGATCGCCTTGAAGAGCTCATAAGCCTCGACAAGGATGTGGCCCGAACCGCATGCGGGGTCGATCAGCGTCAGCTTCTCGGGGTCGAGCTGACTCGGCGTGATGGCCGCGAGCTGCGCGTTGACCTCGTCGATCTGCTCCGCGGGCTCGATGTAGTACTCCATCTGCGCCTTGAGCGGTGAGTCGGGATACGTCGCGAGCCACTGCGCCCCGAGGGAGTTCTGGACCATGTACTTCACGATCCAGTTGGGCGTGAAGAGCTGGGTCGCGGCCGGGATGTCCTCCGACTTCACGACCTTGCCGATGACCTCGTCCTTCTTCTCGGAGATGTAGAACTGGTAGAGCCAGCCGATGATCTCGATGTCCTGCCAGAGCGCCTCGTCGAGCTGCTCCACGAGGTCCCGGATCACCGAATCGGTGTGCAGCAGATTGGCCGGCAGGAGCAGCTCGGTCTCATCACCGATGCGCTCGAAGAGGAAGGGCATGGCCTCGTGCAGCGCATTGCACTGGGCGAGCAGCAGCAGGCGGAAGAGCGCTTCGTCCTTCGTGCCGTCCAGCTTGAGCTCGATGGCCTTGTCGCGGTCGAGACCGGGGAGATCGACGTCCGCCGCATGGTCCAGGATCTCGGGGCGGCCGGTGCCCTCCGGGTGACTCAGAACGCGATAGCCGTGGTCGAGATAGCCGTGCAGCTCCATGTAGCGGATGGCGACGAAGCGGTTGAACCAGGTGTAGGCCACCGCTTCCATGGTCTGGTCGAAGCCGTGCGCGGCGATGCGCTTGACGAGCTTCGCGCGCGGCTCGGCTAGGGTCGCCGGGAAGGCCTGCCCGTTCACCAAGAGTACGTCGCCCTGCACCTCCGCCGGTGCGGTTGCCTTCGCCGTGATGCCGATGCGGGCAGCCTGAGCCGTCACCGCTGCGATCATGGCGCGTCGGGCCTTCGGGGCGTACTTGCTGAGCTGCGAGGTGTTCACGGGGCCGGTCTCACTTGATCTGGATGCGTTCGTCGGCGGCGAGGGCCGCTTCGAGCTGGGTGCGCAGGTCGGCAAGGAAGGTCTCGATGTCGTCCTGCGACTCGATAAAGCCGCCCTGCCAGACGGCCCTCGGCTCGATGACCCGGCGCTTTTTGAGCGGCGGCAGCGGCGTGTCGGGCGGCTCTTCGCCCGGCTTGCTCTCCCCGATCGCAAGGGACGCCTGCTCGATCAGCGCGAGCGCCCGGTCGAAGGCGCTTTCCGCAGCCTGCCGTGCCTGGGCGATGTGGGCGATGCTGGTCGCGCGGGCGGCCGTGTCCTTCAGGCGCTGGAGCTCGGCGGTGGCCCGGTCCTGCAGACCTTCCTTCGCGGCCACCTTGCCCGCTTCCGTCTCGACGGATTCGATGAGCGAAGCGATGGCCTCAAGCGCAGGGCCGCGCTCGGCCTCCACGAGGGCCTCGTTGACACCCCGGGCCTTGCTCGTGAGCTCGGCCACCTCCTTGAGCATGCCGTAGGGCCGCTCGGCGGCGAGGATCTCCTCCATGCGGCGCAGTGCGGGGCCGGCGATGTTGTGCCCCTCCAGCTGCAAGCGGTTCTGGGAGAGCTCGTCGACGGCGCTCCGCAGGGCCTCCCAGCTCGGCTTCTGGTTGGTGTAGAAGTCCTGCAGTTCCTGGACGTCCTCGGCGAGATCGAGCAGCTCGGCGCGCTGTTCCACGAAACGCTTCAGGAAGCGCAGGGAGTCGGCTTCGTCCACGAGGCGCCGCAGGACCTCGAGACTCGCCTCGATCTCCTTCGCGCCCGGGTACCTACCGGTCCGTGCGAGCGGGGCATAGCCGCTCAAGGCGTCGTGCCAGCCGCGCAACTGCTCACCAAGGAAACCGTAGAGCTCCTCCTCCCCGTTGCCCGCCTGCCTCGCGAACAATTCCTTGCCGAGCGCCTGGGCCGTCCTGAGCAACTCCCCCGCCGCTGCCTCGCGCTGCACGATCACGACCCGGCGCTGCTTGTTGGGCGTCACGAGGTGGTCGTAGGCCTGAGCGAGCGGGAGCGGTGCCTGGTTGACGAGCAGCGTGATCTCCCGGAGTACCGCCAGGCGGGCGATGACCAGCACCGTCTCGAGCTCGGGCCAGCCGAAGGGACGGCCGCCGAAGCGCTTGTCGATCAGCTCCGAGAGCACGATCTCCTGATGGCGCATGGACGCGAGGCGGATGTACTCGCGCACCTCGTCCATGGCCTGGACATTGCCCTCCGCCGCCTCCAGCGCAAGCGAGATCTGCTCCAAGTCGTTCGCCCGCAGGATCGTCTGGATCTCCTGCTTCGGATTGGGGTGCTGGAAGGCGATCTGCCCCATCTTCGGGTAGGTGTTCTGGATCAGGTACTCGACGGCGTCGGCGAGGGCCCGGGCGGGTTCGGCGCGGCCGATCTGAAGCTGCTTGCCGCTCGCGAACCAGTCGGCGTCGTCCAGCATGGTCCGAACGGTGGCGACCAGGCGCTTGCGGCGCTCGCGGTTGTCGTCGCTGCGGTCGCGGAGGATACGCTTGGTCGTGTCCGGCAGCGCACCTGTGTGCTTGGTCTTCACGTAGCTTTCGGTCTGCAGGTAAGTGCGCAGTTCACGACCGAGGGCCGGATCGTCGGGTAGGCGCACGAGCACCCGGCCCTGCTCCATCTGGCTGTCGAGGATGCAGCGCCCGTCCTCGAGACGCTCGCCGTAGCGTTCGCCCAGCGGGCTGACTACCGCGACCTCGAGGTTCCCTTCAAGCCGGTTGCCCACCACCTGGTCGTCGCAGAGCCGGTTGAAGGTGAAGTCGCGGCCGGTGACGGAATAGGTGTGCTTGCGGATATCGCCGAGCAGGTCCTCGAAGATGAGCTTGCCGAGCTCCCGCTCTTCTGCGCCGGAAGCGATCGGGACGCTCTTGATCTCCCGGCCGATGGCCCGTTCCTCGTTCGTGAGGAACAGGTACACGTCGCCGTTGCGGGCGACGTGTACC
>CAYGQN010000231.1:0-6993 GCA_964351795.1 uncultured Gammaproteobacteria bacterium | reverse complement strand
CACCGCAAGGCCGCTGCGCCTGGGGCAGGAAGTCGGCGCCTGGGCCGCGCAGCTGCGCCACGGCATCGAGCGCCTGGAATCCACGTTGCCGCGTTGCCTGGAACTGGCCATCGGCGGCACCGCCGTGGGCACCGGCATCAACGCGCATCCTGAGTTCGGCGCCCGCGTGTGCGAGCGCTTGAACACCCTTGCCGGCGCGGGCTTTCGCCCGGCGGACAATCGCTTTGCGGCGCTGGCCGCGCAGGACAGCGCGGTGGAATTGTCGGGGCAGTTGAAGGTGCTGGCCGTGAGCCTGATGAAAATTGCCAATGACCTGCGCTGGATGAACAGCGGCCCGCTGGCCGGCCTCGGCGAGATCACGCTGCCGGCACTGCAACCGGGCAGCAGCATCATGCCCGGCAAGGTCAACCCGGTGATACCCGAGTCGGTGGCCATGGTCGCGGCCCAGGTCATCGGCAATGACAGCACGATTACCGTGGCCGGCCAGTCCGGCAACTTCCAGCTCAACGTGATGCTGCCGCTCATCGCCTACAACCTGCTGCAGAGCATCGACCTGCTCGGCAACAGTGCGCGCCTGCTCGCCGATAGCTGCATCGATGGCTTCACGGTCAACGAGGCGGTGATTACCGGGCACCTGGCCCGCAACCCGGTACTGGTGACCGCCCTGAACGAGCGGATCGGTTACGACCTCGGCGCGAGCATCGCCAAGCGCGCGCTGGCCGAGGGCAGGGCGGTCATCGACGTGGCCGCGGAGATGACCGGCATCGATCGCGCCGAACTCGAGGCGCTGCTCGATCCGGCCGGGCTGACCTGAGCGGACTCGGAGTCTGTGAATGAATCGGCCGCCGTCGCGAGCGTGCCGGTACGGGTGCGAGACAAGGGGTCTGTGACGAATTCAAGGGCGTGTGCTGAAGCAAATGACCGCAGGATCCGCCACCGACAACGCCGTCGCAGCCGCCGAGCGGTGTGCGCGGCAGCTGGCGAATAATTCACAAACGCTCAGGCCTCGGTCGCAATCCGCAGGATCTGGCGGCGCGTTTCCATCCTGAGGGCGCGCAGATCCTCGCTGTCCCGGTCCACGTCGCCGAGCATCAGCATCATGCCTTCAATGGCCCCCGCGATGATGGTCGCCCGGTGGCGGAGCAGGCCCGGATCCAGGTGCGGGCTCAACTCGACGAGCATGCCGGCGATGCCCTCGATGTCGTAGTTGTAGAAATCGCTCAGCAGTGAACCGGACTGCCCGCTTTCGACCTCCAGCAGCCCCCACAGCTGGACGAAGAAACGCCGCGTCTGCGGTTGCCAGCAGTCTTCTATCAGGTAGTCGATCCACGCCATGAAGCGGGCCGTTGGGGTATCGGGCACCCCGGCGATGGCCGCCGCCGTCGCGGCGGCATAGTCCGCAGCCACGTTCTCGATAAGTGCCTTCACCAGCTTTTCCCGGGTTGGGAAATGGTATTGCAGATGGCTCAGGCCGACCCCGGCGCGCTCGGCAACGGCACGCAGGGACAACTGCGCATAGCCGTTGTCGGTGATGACCTCGCGGGCGGCCGCCACGATTGCGTCCCGGCGGGCCCTGCCGCGCGGGCGAAGATGTCGGGCAGTGCTGGTGCTGGATGAGGGCATGGCTGCAGGCTCTTTCGACCTCGTGGCGCGAGTATAGCGGCGCAGGGGCTGGAACCGCGGAATCACGGCGAATGAGGTCGTTTGACCCAAAGAAAAATCCTATTAAAGACGGCTATTGTACAAGACGCACACGCAGGCTTGACTTAAATAGGGTCAATTGACCATACTTTTTTGCAGGCTGCAGATGGTGGCCACCCATCCCGACTGCGTCCGGAGCCAGCACATGAGCCGCAACCGTCCTGATCCCCGTCCCTGTCTTCTCGCCCTTGTCGCCGTGCTGTGCGGTTCGCCACTTGCCAGTGCACAGGTGCTCGAGGAGGTTGTCGTCACCGCGCAGAAACGCGAGCAGAGCCTGCAGGACGTCGGCATTTCCGTCACGGCCTTCTCCGGCGAGCAGCTGAAGAACCTCGGCGTCACCAACACGGTGGAGATCACGCAGCAGGTCCCGTCGCTGCAGCTGTTCACCTTCAGCCCCGCGTTCACGGTCTTCGCCCTGCGGGGCGTGTCCCAGAACAATTTCCAGGACAACCTCGAGGCGCCCGTGGCGGTGTACATGGACGGGGCCTACGTTGCCAGCATGAACGCCATCGGCACCCAGGTATTCGATGTCGACCGGGTCGAGGTCCTGCGCGGGCCGCAGGGCACACTGTTCGGTCGCAATACAACCGGCGGCCTGCTGCACTACATCAACCGCGGTGCCGAGGAAGAGGCCTTCAACGGCTACCTGGAAGCGTCCTACTCGGAGTACGACAAGTACACCCTCGAGGGTGCCGTCGGCGGGGCGATCAACGATCGGCTGCGCGGACGCATTGCCGGGCGGCGCGAGAAGGCCGATGGTTACGTCGAATCGCTCACACCGGGGATCCGCGATGCCCACGGGGCCGACGGCTACGCCGTGCGCGGCTCGCTGCAGTTCGACTTCACCGAGAACCTGACCGGCGACCTGCGCCTGAGCTATGCCGAGGACAGCGATGTGCCTTCGGGTTCCTACACGGTGGCCTTCGCCGGATTCGACCCGGCAACCGGCTTCGGCGTGCCCGCGCCGGGCGGGCTCAGCGGCAACCTCGAGCACGCCTCGACCCTGGAGGGTCGTTACGACCGGGATACGCTGTCGGTCACCGGTACGCTCACCTGGCAGCTCGCCAACGGCTGGGAGCTGGTCTCCATTACCAACTACCTTGAGATGGACAAGAACTACCTGGAGGATGCCGGCGGCGGTTTCGGCTTCTTCCCCTACAACACCGTCGCCGATTACGACCAGGTCTCGCAGGAGTTCCGGCTGTCCGGCGAGACCGGCCCGCTGCGCTGGCAGGCCGGTGCCTATTACCTCGACATGAGCTTCGATACCTTCCAGAGCGTTGCCGGTGCGCTCATCCACGGCGGCGTGAGCGACGGCCAGCTCACCGAAGTCACCTCGAGCATCGGTTCCTCCAACTGGTCGGTGTTCGGGCAGGTGGAATACGATTTCGCCGAGCGCTGGACCTTCATCGCCGGCCTGCGTTACTCCGAGGACGACAAGGACATCGAAATGAGCCGGGTGTTCTCGGATCTGCCGAGCGGTATTGCACCGGCGGAGACCTTCAATATCGCCAACGTGGGCATCAACGGCATCGACCGCATCGACTACGGGGATTTCGCCGGCCGCCTGCAGCTGAACTTCGCGCCGAGCGATGACCTGCTGCTCTACGCCTCCTTCAACCGTGGCATCAAGGGCGGGAACTGGTCGCTGGACCCGCTCGGCGCGGTTGCCGATGCCGACCTCAAGCACGGCGAGGAAGTCCTGCACGCCTGGGAGGTCGGCCTGAAGAGCACCCTGTTCCAGGGCCGTGCCCGCCTGAATGCTGCTGCGTTCTACTACGATTACAGCGATTACCAGACCTTCTCGCTGATCAACCTGACCCCCCAGGTGTCCAACTCCGATGCGAGGGCCCATGGCGGTGAAATCGAGCTCATGCTCGCGCCGGCGGAGGGCTGGAACTTCATCTTCGGGGCGGCGTTTCTCGATTCCGAGGTGGATGCCGTGCCGGATGTGTTCGGTGGCACGGTCAAGGCCGAGTTCCCGACGGCACCCACCGTCAGCCTGAACTGGCTGGGCCGCTACGAGTGGTCCGCGCCGGGCGGCCGCATGGCCGTGCAGGTCGACGGCATGTTCAACGACGACATGTTCCTGGAGGGCACCAATTCCGCGGTGTCGCTTGAGAACGCGTACTCGGTCTGGAATGCCAACCTGTCCTACACCACGGCCGATGATCGCTGGAAGGCGACGCTGTGGGTGAGGAACTTCACCGACGAGGAGTACCGGCTCTACAACCTCGACCTCGGCCTGCTCGGCTTCATCGAGCAGGTCTATGCGCCACCGCGCTGGATCGGTGGCACTGTTTCCTACCGCTGGTAGTCATCCCGGCGCCATCAACGGCCGTATCGAGAGGCAAAGACATGGGACGGGGCAACAAGGGACGCATCAGCCGACGTGATTTCATCGGCTCCACCCTGATCGGCAGCGGCGCGGCGCTGCTGGCCGCCGGGGCACCGGGGCTCATGCGCGAGGCCCGCGCCCAGACCATCGCCGCACCGCTGCGCGGGCTCGGCCCGGAGTGGACCGGCTATGGCGGAGTCGGCGACTACGCGCCCTCGCCGGGCAACACCTGGCAGGTGGTCAACGCCGCCCACGGCGTGCGCATGGGCGCCTATGACAAGGCCATCGCCGAAGCAGAGGATACCGGCGAGACCGTGGACCTCGCGGTGGTGGGCTGCGGCTTTGCCGGCTGCGCGTCGGCGTTCTACTACAAGCTCGAGCGCAGCGGTGACAGCGTGCTCATGTTCGACAACCATCCGCTGTTCGGCGGCGAAGCCAAGCAGAACGAGTTCGACGTTGACGGTTACCGCCTGTGGGGGCCGCAGGGCTCCAACGGCAACCCCTGGCCGCCGCATCGGGCCAAGGAATCCGGCTTCTGGGGGCCGTTGTGGGAACAGCTCGGCATGCCCATGGAACTGCAATGGCAGGAGGCCACCGGGCTGGCACGCGACATCCGCATCCCGAAGGATGTGTACAGCCCGATGCACCTCGGCTGGGAGCTTGCGGATCTCGGCTGGTACACCGAGGCCGGCGGCATGGCCCGCAACCCCTGGGCGAACCGCTTTGACGGCGTGCCGCTGCCGGAGCAGCTCAAGCAGGACCTCATCTGGATGGAGACCTTCCGGCAGCCGCCGCGCCGGGACGACTGGGCCGAGTGGCTCGACTCGATGACCTACCAGGATTTCCTGACCAAGGTCATGGGCATCAAGTCGGACGTGGCCGGCTACCTGAACCCGCAGACCGCGGCGATGGGCTGCGGCCTCGGCGCGGACGTCATCTCCGCCTACTCGGCCCACGCCTTCCTGCAGCCCGGGGTCAACGCATACCTGCGCTACGCGGGTATCGGCGACCCGTCGGATTACATCGAACTGGCGAGTTTCCCCGGCGGCAACACCGGCACGCTGCGACGGATCGTCAAGCGCCTGATCCCGGCGGCCATCGAGGGCGAGGACAACACCCGCGACGTGGTGTTCGGCCGCATCCGCTTCGACCAGCTGGACCAGCCCAGGCACGCGGTGCGCATGCGCCTGTCCTCGCTGGTGGTGGACGTGCGCCACGACGGCAGTCCGGAGTCGGCGAAGCAGTTGTTCGTGACCTACCTGAAGGACGGCCGCTTGTACCGCGTGCGGGCGCGGCGGGTGATCATGTCCGGCCAGCAGCATCTGAACAAGCGCATCATCCGGGATCTCCCGCCCGACCTGCATGCCGCCATGGACAGCTTTCACCACGCGCCGATGCTGGTCATCAACGTCGCCCTGCGCAACTGGAAGTTCCTGGAGAAGCTCGGCGTGGCTGCGGTGCGCTGGTTCGAGGGCTTTGGCTGGTTCTTCTCAATGCGCCGGCAGATGCTCTTCGACGGCGAGGCGCCGATGCCGCTCGACCCCTCGAAACCGACCGTGCTGACGATGTACAACCCGTTCTGCATTCCCGGCCTCCCGGTGGACAAGCAGACCGTGGCAGCGCGCATGCAGATGTTCGGCCTGCGCTTCGCGGACATCGAGAAAGGCGTTACCGACCAGTTCACGAAGATGTTCGCCGGTGCCGGATTCAACGCCGAGCGCGACATCGCCGCCATCGTCGCCAACCGCTGGGGCCATGCCTACGTCGTCTCGCCGCCGGGCTTCTATTTCGGGCGTGACGGCCAGCCCGCCGCCAGCGACGTCATCCGGCGCGGCTTCGGTCGGATCCACTTCGCCCATTCCGAACTCAGCGGCATGCAGATGTGGGAAACCGCCACGCACGAGGGTGAACGTGCCGCCGCCCAGGCGGTGCAGATCTGACTGACCGATTCACCGGCCCCCGGGCCTTTTCTGCAGGAGACAGGCAAGCATGCGATCCAGACATTCCCTGGGGTTGTTACTGGCAGCACTGATCATTCCGGGGGCGGTTCCTGCCGCCGATACCGAGCTGGCGGCGTTCCGGGAGGCCACCCGCGCACTCTATGATCTGAAGGAGCAGGCTTTCGCCGCCGACGATCCCGAGCCAATCCTCACGCGCTTCTACAGCGCTGACGTCATCTCCACGGACCTGGAGGGGAACACGCACATGGGCACCGCGGGTCTCAGGCCGCTGTACGAGCAGGTGGTCACCACCGGCACCGTGAAAGTCGAGTCGGTCCATCCGCATGTCAACGGCAACATGGGCTGGGACTGGGCCAACTTCCACGTCACGCCCGACGACCCGGCCGAAGCGCCTTTCACGTTCAAGATCCTGTTCCTCTGGGAGCGGGTGGACGGGCAGTGGATCTGCAAGGGCGACATGTACGTCATGGGCCGTTTCGAGCCCGGCGCGCATCCCCACTAGCAACCGCCTGCCGGCCGCGACCGGGCACAGCCCCCGGTCCTGCCAATGGCCGCCCCGAATCCGGCCGGCGCTTGCAGGCGCCCGCGGCAAGACCCTGTATTCCGCCTGACGGGGCCGGGCGGATGGCTCACCCCGCGCGCTGGCCGGGCGCAGGGTGGTCATCGATCAGGCCCTGCCCATGACGCGGTTGGATCCGGCTGGACGCGAGACGAAGCCCGGGCGGGGCTCGGTGGCGCTGGGGCCGCAGCCCCCGGCCGATAGTACAATCGCGGGCATGCGTCACCCCTGCCTGACATCGAGCCCTGTGCGTACGCCGGCGCCCCGGAGCTGACGATGGACCCTGCCGGCAGGCTGCTCGCCACGCGCCTCTCGCCGCCGGTGCAGCGCCAGCCCCTGCTGGCCCGCGAGCGCCTGTCAAAGCTGCTGGACGGCGGCGCAGGGAGCGCGCTCATCACCGTCGGCGCGCCCGCCGGCTACGGCAAGAGCAGCCT
>CAYGQN010000230.1:0-7005 GCA_964351795.1 uncultured Gammaproteobacteria bacterium | reverse complement strand
GCTCTACCTGACCAGCGAGTATTCCCCCATGCCCCTGCTGGAGCTGCCCGCAAAACCGTGGGTGCCGGAGCGACAGGCCGGCAGGGCACCGGCGAGCACGGGAAGCCGCGGGAGATCGCGCGCCGGCGGTCCCCGCCGGGCTCAGGCCGGTCCGGCGCTGGCCGCCACCGCCCGGGCAATCAATCGCACCAGGTGTCGATCTGTTCCCTCGCCTCGGCCATCTTCTCTTCCCGCTCCTCGTAGGGCACGCGATACCGGGTGCCGTCCTCGGTGCGGTCGTACACCCGGATGCTGGTTTCCATCTTGACGAGGTTCTCGCGCGCGATGGCGCAATTCTCGCGTCGCAGCCGGGCCTCTTCGCGGCGGGCGGCCTCGCGGGCTTCGGCCTCCTCGCGCTGCAGGCGCAGCTGCTCGGCCCGACGCTGCTGGTTCTCCAGGCGCTTCAGGGCCTCCGGCGAGGCCTGGGTATTGCCCGGGTCGATGCTCTGGGCGCTGGTATCGGCCGGGGGCCGTTCGCCATAGTGGACGCCGCCGTCCTCATCCACCCACTTGTACACCTGCGCCGCACTCGCCCCGCTCAGGGCCAGCAGCATGATCGCGACGAGAAACAAGGGCTTGATGTTCATTGCGGGCATCTTCACTGGTATCTGAAAGGCCAATATAAACCACCGGACCTTAACCGCACACTGAATGCGGGCATTGCCCGACGTGTCAGCGCCGCCGTCGCCGGCCGCCGCGACCTCCCTTGACCGCCTCCGGCAATCCCGGTACGTTAGCCGGCTAACCTTTGATTTTGGCTATTGTTTTTCACGCGCTGCGCGCGCGGGCCCCAGGCGCCCCGCGGCCGCGCCCTGACCTTGAAATGGCGATAACAGTGACAGAGAAACTACGCGGAGCGGAAATCTTCGTCCGTGCCCTGCAGGACGAGGGCGTGGAGTACGTGTTCGGTTACCCCGGCGGCTCGGTGCTGCACATCTATGACGAGCTGTTCAAGCAACAGTCCGTCAAGCACGTACTGGTACGCCACGAGCAGGGTGCCGCCCATGCCGCCGACGGCTACTCACGCGCCACCGGCAAGCCGGGCGTCGTGCTGGTGACCTCCGGGCCGGGCGTGACCAACACCGTCACCGGCATCGCCACCGCCTACATGGATTCCATCCCCATGGTGGTGTTCTCGGGCCAGGTGCCGCGCGAGCTGATCGGCAACGATGCCTTCCAGGAGGTGGATGCCATCGGCATCACCCGCCCCTGCGTGAAGCACAACTTCCTGGTCGAGGACGTCAACGAACTGGCCGCCACCATCAAGAAGGCCTTCTACGTCGCCAGCACGGGCCGGCCGGGCCCGGTGCTGGTGGACATCCCCAAGGATGTCACGGCCGAGGTCGGCGACTACGTGTACCCGGAAACCGTGGAAATGCGCTCCTACCGGCCGACCACCCGCGGCCATCCCGGCCAGATCAAGAAGGCCGTGGAGCTGATGCTGCAGGCGCGCAAGCCCATGATCTACTCCGGCGGTGGTGTCATCCTGGACAACGCCTCGGAGGAGCTGCGCAGCTTCGTGCGCAAGCTCGGCTTCCCCATCACCCAGACGCTGATGGGCCTGGGCGCCTTCCCGGCGAGCGACCCGCAGTCGGTGGGCATGCTTGGCATGCACGGCACCTACGAGGCCAACATGGGCATGCACCATTGCGACGTGCTGATTGCCATCGGTGCGCGCTTCGATGACAGGGTCACCGGCAACCTGGAGCACTTCTGCCCGGAGGCGAAGATCATCCAGGTCGACATCGACCCGTCCTCGATTGCCAAGAACGTGCCGGTGGACGTGCCGATCGTCGGCAGCGTCGGCAATGTGCTGCGCCACTTCAACGAGCTCATCGATGCGGCCGGCTTCACGGCCGTGGACCGCGAGACCGACGCCTGGTGGCAGCAGATCAACGAATGGCGGTCCGTGGACTGCCTGCGCTTTGATCGCTCCACCGAGGTGATCAAGCCGCAGTACGTGCTCGAGGAACTGTGGAAAGCGACGGCCGGCGATGCCTACATCACCTCCGACGTGGGCCAGCACCAGATGTGGGCCGCGCAGTTCTACGGCTTCGACAAGCCGCGGTGCTGGATCAACTCCGGTGGCCTGGGCACCATGGGCTTCGGCCTGCCGGCCGCCCTCGGCGTGCAGATGGCCTTCCCCGATGAAATCGTCTGCTGCATCAGCGGCGAGGCCAGCCTGGTGATGTGCATCCAGGAGCTGTCCACCTGCCTGCAGTACAACCTGCCGGTGAAGATCATCAACCTCAACAATCGCTACATGGGCATGGTGCGCCAGTGGCAGGAGTTCTTCTACGATCGCCGCTACTCGCACTCCTACATGGATGCCATCCCGGATTTCGTGAAGCTGGCCGAGAGCTTCGGCCACGTCGGGATGCGCATCGACAAGACCGCCGACGTTGCCGGGGCACTGAAGGAGGCCATCGATCTCAAGGATCGCCTCGTGCTCATGGATTTCATTACTGATCAGACGGAAAACGTGTACCCGATGGTAGCCGCCGGTGCCGGTCAGCATGAAATGCACCTGTCACCGCACCGCGAGCTTGCCTGATCATGCGCCACATCATTTCCATCCTGGTCGAGAACGAGGCCGGGGCGCTGTGCCGTGTCGCCGGCCTGTTCTCGGCGCGCGCCTTCAACATCTCCTCGCTCACCGTGGCGCCCACCGAGGATCCGTCGGTGTCGCGCATGACGGTGGTGTCCGAGGGCTCCGAGCAGATCATCGAGCAGATCACCAAGCAACTGAACAAGCTGGTGGATGTCATCAAGCTGATCGACCTGAACGAGAGCCCCCACATCGAGCGTGAGCTCATGCTCATCAAGGTGCGCGCCACCGGCGAGCAGCGCGAGGAGGTCAAGCGCACCAGCGACATCTTCCGCGGCCGCATCATCGATGTCACCGACACGACCTACGTGATCGAGCTGACCGGCACGGGCTCCAAGCTCGATGCCTTCATCGCCGCACTCGATCCGCGGCTGATCGTGGAAGTGGTACGCACCGGTCTCTGCGGTATCGCCCGCGGACGCAAGGCCCTGAGAATCTGACCAACCAACCGGGCCGGTTCATTCGCCCGGGCAACGACATCACCAGCAGCGACGACCCCGTGAGAGGAAAGCAACAATGAGTTTGAACATCTACTACGACAAAGACGCCGACCTGTCCCTCATCCAGGGCATGAAGGTTGCCGTCATCGGCTACGGCTCACAGGGTCACGCGCATTCCCGCAACCTGCACGACTCCGGGGTCAGCGTCACCGTCGGCCTGCGACCGGGTTCCTCCTCCGCCGCCAAGGCGAAGGAGGCCGGCCTCGACGTGCAGGACATCCCCGAGGCGGTGGCCGCGGCCGACCTGGTCATGATCCTGGCCCCGGACGAACACCAGGGCGACCTGTACGCCCGCGACATCGAACCGAACCTCAAGCAGGGGGCCACGCTGGCCTTCGCGCATGGCTTCAACGTGCATTTCGGCCTGATCACCCCGCGCGCCGATCTCGACGTCATCATGATTGCGCCCAAGGGCCCGGGGCACCTGGTACGTTCCACCTATGCCGGCGGTGGCGGCGTGCCCTCGCTGATCGCCGTGGCCCAGAATGCCTCCGGTCGTGCCAAGGAAACCGCGCTGTCCTATGCCAGCGCCAACGGCGGCGGTCGTGCCGGGATCATTGAAACCAGCTTCCGTGAAGAGACCGAAACCGACCTGTTCGGCGAGCAGACCGTCCTTTGCGGCGGGCTCAGCGCACTCATCCAGGCCGGTTTCGACACCCTGGTGGAAGCCGGTTACGCACCGGAGATGGCCTACTTCGAATGCCTGCACGAGGTGAAGCTCATCGTTGACCTCATCTACGAAGGCGGCATCGCGAACATGCGCTACTCCATCTCCAACACAGCCGAGTATGGCGATTTCACCCGCGGCAAGCGTATCGTGGGTGATGCGGCGCGCGCCGAGATGAAGAAGGTACTGGCGGAAATCCAGGAGGGCGAATTCGCCCGTGAGTGGATGAGCGAGAACCGCAGCGGCCTGACGGTCATGAAGGCCAAGCGCCGCCTGGAGGCAGAGCACCCCATCGAGGAGGTCGGCGCCCGCCTGCGCTCGATGATGCCGTGGATCTCCGCCAACAAACTGGTCGATCGCGACAAGAACTGAGCCCGTCGGCCGGCGCCGCCCGCGGGCGGTGCCGGCACATACCCGCGCCGGCCTGTCTGCCCATGGAGGTACGCTCCCGAACATCATGACGCAACGGCCCAGACGCGCGCGCGGCATCTACCTGCTGCCCAACCTGTTCACCACGGCGGCCCTGTTCGCGGGGTTCTACGCCATCCTCGCGGCCATCGGCGGCCAGTTCGAAAGCGCGGCCCAGGCCATCTTCGTGGCCATGGTGCTCGACGGCATCGATGGCCGGGTCGCCCGCCTCACCAACACCCAGAGCGACTTCGGTGCCGAGTACGACAGCCTGTCAGACCTCATCGCCTTCGGCCTGGCGCCCTCACTGCTCGCCTACGAGTGGATCCTCGCTTCGTTCGGCAAGGTCGGCTTCATGGCCGCCTTCCTGTACACCGCCTGCACGGCGCTGCGCCTGGCCCGTTTCAACACCCAGTCCGGGATCGCCGACAAGCGTTTCTTCCAGGGCCTGCCCAGCCCGGCTGCCGCGGCGACGGTGGCCGGCTTCGTCTGGGTCAGCCGCCAGTACGACTGGACCAACCACCCCGGCTACGCCGTGTTGTGCCTGCTCATCATCACGGCCTGCGCACTGCTGATGGTGAGCAAGTTCCGTTACCGCAGCTTCAAGGATTTCGATGCCCGCGGCCGGGTGCCCTTCATGACCCTGCTGCTGATGGTGCTGGCTTTCGGCTTCATCTCCCTGGAACCGGCGCTGATGCTGTTCTCCTGCCTGGCCTTCTACGTGGCCTTCGGGCCGGTCGACACGGTGGTGCAGCTGAATCGCCGCCGCCGCCAGCGCCGCGGCGCACCGCCGGCCTGAGCGGCGCGCAGGCTTGTCATCCACCGGGGCGGCGGCTATAGTTTCAGCAGGTTTCGATCCACCAACAGAATTCCCAGCCGCATGAATACAGGCCAGCTTCAGCTCCGCTTTCCCAGTGCCGCTTCCGGCCGGGGGCTGCTGTGCCTGCTCGCCCTGGTTCTCCTGCCCGTTGCGGGCAGCTGACGAACACACTCACCCCTGGCGAGGGCAAACGCGATAAGCCAGAATTCCGAAAGATAAGGATCCGCGCTGCGGACGGTTGCCGTGCCGTGGCGCCAGTGGAGACCAGGCCATGTCTGACCAGCTCTTGATTTTCGACACCACCTTGCGCGACGGCGAGCAAAGCCCCGGCGCATCCATGACCCGCGAGGAGAAGCTTCGCATCGCCAAGGCGCTCGAGCGGCTGCGCGTGGACGTCATCGAGGCGGGCTTCCCGATCGCCAGCCCCGGTGACTTCGAGGCCGTCAAGGCCGTTGCCGACAGCATCAGCGAGAGCATCGTGTGCGGTCTTGCCCGCACCCGCTTCGAGGATATCGACCGGGTGGCCGAGGCCATCCGCGGCGCACGGCGCGGGCGCATCCATACCTTCATCGCCACCTCGCCGATTCACATGGAGCGCAAGCTCAATCTTGCCCCGGACGAGGTGCTGAAGCAGGCCGTGGCGGCGGTGAAGCGCGCCCGCGGCTACACCGATGACGTGGAGTTCTCCTGCGAGGACGGGATCCGCAGCGAGCCGGACTTCCTGTGCCGGATCGTCGAGGCGGTGATCGATGCCGGCGCAACCACTATCAACATCCCCGACACGGTCGGTTACGCCCTGCCGGAACGTATCGCCGAGTTGTTCCGTAATCTCATCAACCGCGTACCGAATGCCGACAAGGCCATATTCTCCACGCATTGTCACAACGATCTCGGCCTGGGCGTGGCGAATTCGCTGGCCGCCGTCCATGCCGGTGCGCGACAGGTGGAATGCACCATCAATGGCCTTGGCGAGCGGGCTGGCAACGCCGCCCTCGAGGAGATCGTCATGGCCGTGCGAACGCGCCAGGACGAGTTCGCCTGTGACACCCGCATCGACGCGCGCGAGATCGTCACCTGCTCGCGGCTGGTGGCCAACATCACCGGTTTCGCTGTCCAGCCCAACAAGGCCATTGTCGGGGCGAACGCCTTCGCGCACGAGTCCGGTATTCACCAAGACGGCGTGCTCAAGCACCGCGAAACCTACGAGATCATGCGTGCCGAGGATGTCGGCTGGCACACCAACCGCATGGTGCTGGGCAAGCACTCCGGACGTAATGCCTTCCGCAGCCGCCTGCGCGAACTCGGCTTCGAGTTCGAGCGCGAGGAGGAACTGAATGTGGCCTTCGGCCGCTTCAAGGACCTTGCCGACAAGAAGCACGACATCTTCGACGAGGATCTGCAGGCGCTGGTCACCGAGAGCGATACCGACGCCACCAACGAGCGCGTGCGGCTGGTCAGCCTGCGCGTGAAGTCCGAGACTGGCGAGACACCCGAGGCCATCGTGGTGCTGGCCATGGACGATGTCGAGCAGGAGGGGCGTGCCCACGGCAGCGGCCCGGTGGATGCGGCGTTCAAGGCCATCGAGGCGGTCATGCCGAGCGGCAGTGAGCTGCAGTTGTACTCGGTCAACGCCATCACCTCCGGCACCGATGCCCAGGGCGAGGTCACCGTACGGCTCGACCATGGCGGGCGGATCGTCAACGGCCACGGCGCGGACACCGACGTGATCCAGGCTTCGGCCAAGGCCTACGTCAACGCACTCAACAAGGTGCTGAGCCCCCAGCTCCGCCAGCACCCGCAACTGGCGGCCGAGCTGTGATCCGGCGGGGCGCGGTGCTGCGGCGCTGATGGCCACGGGGCGAGCGCAGTACCTCAAGGCACTGGGGATCGATGTGTGGGTCCCCAGGGCCGGTGCTGCCGTCGGGCTCTCCCCGGGCCGGGCCGGGCCGGGCCAGCCTGTTGC
>CAYGQN010000229.1:0-7028 GCA_964351795.1 uncultured Gammaproteobacteria bacterium | reverse complement strand
ACCTTGAGCGCCGCGCCGCGGCGCTCAAGGTCGGCCCCCGCAGGCCCGCTAACCCGGTGACAAGACCCCATCGCCGGCAACCCGGAAGCGCCTGCATGAGAATCCTGATCGCCGACGACGAACCCAGCGAACGCGCGCTCACCGAAGCGGTCGTCGTGCGTGAGGGTCACCAGGCAATCACCGTCGGCGACGGGCACGAGGCGCTGGCGGCCTGCCAGCGCGAGCGGCCGGACCTGCTGCTGCTCGACGTGATGATGCCCGGCATGAACGGTTACGAGGTGGCCGGCGAGATCCGCCGCCGCGACGAGGAGTGGATACCGATCCTCTTCCTCAGCGGCCTGACGGACGACGAGGAAATCGTACGCGGCCTGCAGGCCGGCGGCGACGACTACCTGCTCAAGCCCGTGGCGCCCCGGGTACTGGCGGCGAAACTGCAGGCCATGCAGCGCCTGCTCGGCATGCGCCGGGAACTGGTGTCACTCAGCCAGCGCCTGCAGCAGACCAATGAGGAGCTGCGCCTTACCAGCCTCAACGATTCCCTGACCGGCATCGCCAACCGGCGCTGCCTGGACGCGACGCTGGCCCAGGAATGGCGACGCTGCATGCGGGCCGGCAAGAGCCTGGCCCTGCTGCTCCTGGACATCGATTACTTCAAGGAATTCAACGATTGTTTCGGTCACCAACGCGGAGACGAATGCCTGGCGCGGGTGGCCGGTGTCATCAACGGCTGCGCCCGCCGCGCCTCCGACCTGGCGGCCCGCTACGGTGGTGAGGAATTCGCCATGGTGCTGCCGGAGACCGACATGGACGGCGCCGTCAGCGTGGCGGCACGCATCCAGCAGGAGCTGGCCCGCATCGCCCTTCCCCACCCGGGTTCGCGTTGCGCCGGGGTGGTGACGCTGAGCGTGGGTTGTGCGGCCATCGTGCCCTACAAGGGCGGTGCGGGTTTCCATGAGCTGGTCCGCGATGCCGACCGCCTGCTCTACGCGGCCAAGGCGGCCGGACGCAATCGCATTGCCACCGACAGCCTGCGCGTCGGTGTCGCCTGAACGGGGCAGGCAGGCCATGGAACACATTGACAAGCCCGGCAACGAACCGCGCTTTCACGAGCTCAAGGCCACCGGGCAGATGCCATCGCCCACCGGTGTGGCACTTGCCCTGCTGGAACTGACGCAAAGCGACGACACCAGCATCGGTGACATCGCGCGTCTGCTGCAGGGGGATCCGGCCATGACGGGCCGGCTGCTGCAGTTCGTCAACTCGCCCATGCTCGGCACGCGCCGGGCCGTCGCCTCGGTGTCCGAGGCCGTGTTGCTGGTCGGCCTGCACGTGGTCCGGCAAATCGTGCTGGGGCTGTCGGTGCTGTCGACCTACCGGGAAGGCCACTGCGAGGAATTCGACTACGAGCGCTTCTGGTCTCACAGCCTGGCGATGGCTGTCAGCGCCGAGTTGCTGTGCGGTCGCGACCATTGCTTCCCGCCCGAAGAGGCGTTCACCGCCGGCCTGCTGGCCGGTGTCGGCCAGCTTGCCCTGGCCACGATCTACCCCGAGCAGTACAGCCAGGTCCTGCGCAGGACCCGGGGCGCGCCGCCGGCGCAACGCCTGGCCGCCGAGCGCGAAGCCTTCCTCATCGATCATCTCCAGCTCACGGCCGCGATGCTGCGGGACTGGGGCCTGCCATCGCCCCACGTCAGCGCAGTGGCAGCCATTTACGGTCAGCCGATCACGGAATCGGCCAGCCGCCGCAGCGCTTCCCTGGCGGCGGTGCTGCGCACCTCGCAGGTCTGCGCCGAGCTGATGCACAGCGACGCCGCCGGCCGGGGCGCCTGCATGGAAACCTTCGTGCGCGCCGCGGCAAGCCTCGGCATCGACGAGAATCAACTGCAGGGCTGGCTGGAGACCTTCACCGGTCAGTGGCGCGAATGGGCGAAGATCCTGGCGCTTCCCACCACCGATGTGCCGGCAGCCGGCGCCCCGGCCGGGGCCTTGCCGTCCGCCGTCGGCGACAACGAGGCCGATGACATTCTCACGGTGCTGCTGGTGGAGGACGAAGCCGTGTCACGGCGGGTCCTGAGCGAGCAGCTGGACCGCTCGGGCTACCGTGTGGTGCTGGCCCGCAACGGCCGCGAAGGCCTTGCCGCGGCGCTGGAACACAACCCGGAAATCGTCATCACCGACTGGATGATGCCCGGCATGGACGGCCTGACCTTCTGCCGGGCCCTGCGGCGCACGCGTTTCGGCGAGCAGATGTACGTGATCATTCTCACCGCCCGTGAAGAGGATCCGCATGTCACCGAGGCCGTGGCCGCCGGCGCCGACGATTACATCGTCAAGCCGGCCAGCACCCGCATCCTCAGCGCCCGACTGGCCGCCGGCGCGCGCCAGGTCCGGCTGCAGAATACGGTGGAGACAGAGCGCAAGCGCAACCGCGAAAGCCTGGCGGAACTGGCCGTGATGAACCGGCGCCTGGAGCAGGCGGTCCTCACCGACCCGCTCACCGGCCTGCCCAATCGCCGTTACGCCACCCGGCGCCTCAACCAGGCCTGGGCGGCAGCCAAGCGCAACGGGGAGATGCTGACCTGCATGCTCATCGACGTGGATCACTTCAAGAGCGTCAACGATGCCTGCGGCCATGACGCCGGTGATCACGTGCTGTGCGACCTGGCGATGGTGCTTCGCGGCGCCGCCCGCGCCGACGACGAGGTCTGCCGCATCGGCGGCGAGGAATTCCTGGTGATCTGCGCCGCCAGCGACGAGTTCGGTGCCCGGGCCACGGCCGAGCGGCTGCGGCGCAAGGTCGAAAAACACGCCTTCGGCTATACCCCGCCGAACGGGCCCACCACCATCAGCATCGGCCTGGCCGCGCGACCGGCCCGCGCCACCACGCCGGACAGCCTGATGAAGCTGGCCGACCAGGCCGTGTACGCGGCCAAGGCGGCCGGGCGCAACTGCGTCATCTGCTCGGAGAGCGAACCGGGCAGCGATGCCTCGCGCGACAGCGCCTGAGCGCTCAGAAGCTCGGCAGCTCCGGGAACGGCTCCTGGCCGCGGTGCACATGCATCCGGCCGAACTCCGCGCAGCGGTTGAGGGTGGGGATGGCCTTGCCCGGGTTGAGCAGGCCGGCCGGATCGAAGGCCGCCCGGAAGCGGTGGAACTGCTCCAGCTCGGCCGCCGGGAACTGCAGGCACATCTGGTTGAGCTTTTCGATGCCAACGCCATGCTCGCCGGTCACCGTGCCGCCGTGGGCAATACACAGCGCCAGGATCTCGCCGCCGAGTTCCTCCGCCCGTTGCAGCGCGTCGGGATCGTTGGCGTCGAAGGCGATGAGCGGGTGCAGGTTGCCGTCACCGGCATGGAACACGTTCGCCACCGGCAAGCCGTAGCGGCGCGACAGCCCGGCGATGGCCTCCAGGGTATCGGCCAGCCGGGCGCGGGGAATGGTGCCGTCCATGCAGAAATAATCCGGCGCGATGCGCCCGATGGCAGGAAACGCGGACTTGCGCCCGGCCCACAGGCGCTGGCGCTCGAGCGGGTCCTCGGCGATGCGCACCTGCGTGGCGCCGTGGGTAGCCAGGATCTCGCGGACCCGCGCCATCTCGGCCGCCACCTCGGCGTCCACCCCGTCCACCTCGCACAGCAGCAGCGCCCCGGCATCGACCGGGTATCCCACCTGGCAGAAGGCCTCGGCGGCCTGCGCGGCAAGCTGGTCCATCATCTCCAGGCCCGCCGGGATGATGCCGGCGGCAATGATCGCCGTGACCGCGGCCGCGGCACTGGCCACGTCGGGGAAGCCCGCCAGCGCGACGGCCGCCACCCGCGGCAGCGGCCGCAGACGCAGTGTCACCTGCGTCACCACGGCCAGCAGGCCTTCGGAGCCGATCAGCGCGGCCAGCAGGTCCGACCCCGGAGCCTCCGCGCCGAAGCCGCCGGCCTCGAAGACATCACCGCTGATGGTGAGGGCACGGATGCGCTGGATGTTGTGCACGGTCAGGCCGTATTTCAGGCAGTGCACGCCGCCGCTGTTCTCGGCCACGTTGCCGCCGATGGTGCAGGCAATCTGGGAAGAGGGATCCGGGGCGTAGTACAGGCCGAGCGGCGCCACCGCCTCGCTCACGGCGAGGTTGCGGACACCCGGCTCCACCGTGGCGGTGAGGTTGTCCGCGTCGATATCGAGAATCCGGGTCATGCGGCTCAGCGACAGCACCACGCCGGCGGCCACGGGGAGCGCGCCCCCGGACAGGCCTGTTCCGGCACCGCGGGCCACCACGGCCACGCCGTGGCGCTGACACAGGGCCAGTACTGCCCGCACCTCGTCCTCGCTGGCCGGCAGGACGACCGCGCCCGGCAGCTGCCGGTAGGCCGACAGGCCATCGCACTCGAACGGGCGCAGGCGCTCCTCACCGGTCACCAGCCCGTCGGGCCCGACCACGCGGCGCAGGCCCGCGAGCAGGGCGGGGTCGATCACTGGCGGGTTCGGTTGCGGTTCAGGCACGGTCCCCCAGCATGCCCATCAGCGCGCCGCGGGGCAAGTCGGCCGGCGTCAGGACACCGACGTTCACTCGCGGGGAAAAGTGGCTAGATACGGCGCTTACGGTCATAATCGAAGACTGATTCTCAAACAGCAGCCGGCCGATGGCCCCGGAGCCGGACACGGGCCGGCACCCGGCGCAAGCACAGCATCCATGGCTGAAGAAATCCTGGTCAATGTCACCCCGCAGGAGACCCGCGTCGCCCTGGTGGAAAACGGCGTCCTCCAGGAGGTCACCATCGAGCGCGGGCGCAGCCGCGGCCTGGTGGGCAACATCTACCTCGGTACCGTCTCGCGCGTGCTGCCGGGCATGGGCGCGGCCTTCATCGAAATCGGCCTGGCCCGCACCGCCTTCCTGCATGTCTCGGACATCCTCAGCGCGCCGCAGTCGGCCAACTGCGGCAGCGGTGGCGAACAGAGCATCGAGCAGCTGCTGACCGAGGGCCAGCGCATTCTCGTGCAGGTCACCAAGGACCCGCTCGGCAGCAAGGGCGCGAGGCTGTCCACACGCCTGTGCCTGCCCTCGCGCTACCTGGTGTTCATGCCGGATCTCTACGTCGTCGGCATCTCGCAGCGCATCGAGAGCGAAGCCGAGCGCGAGCGGCTGCGCACCGCCGTGCTGGACAACGACAGCGAGTTGCGCGAGCGCATCGCCTCCGGGGACACCCTGGCCCGCTCGCTGATCACCGACGAATCCCGCTCCGGGGGTTACATCGTACGCACGGCGGCCGAAGGTGTGGCCGCAGACGAACTGCACATGGACATGGATTTCGTGCGCCGCCTGTGGCTGGCGGTGGCCGAGCGCATCCGCACCGCCAGGGCGCCCGCCATGGTCTACGAGGATCTGCCGCTGGTGCTGCGCACCATGCGCGACCTGGCCGCGGAATCCGTCGAGAAGGTGCGAATCGACTCCAAGGAAACCTGCCAGCGGGTGGAGGAATTCGCCCGCCGCTTCCTGCCCGACTTCATCGACCGCATCGAGCACTATCCCGGCGAGCGCCCGATCCTGGACCTGTACTCGGTGGAGGATGAAATCCAGCGCGCGCTGGAGCGGCGGGTGGAGCTGAAATCCGGCGGCCACCTGGTCATCGACCAGACCGAGGCAATGACCACCATCGACGTGAACACCGGCGGATTCGTCGGCCATCGCACGCTCGACGAGACCATCTTCAAGACCAACCTCGAGGCCGCCCAGGCCATCGCCCGGCAGCTGCGCCTGCGCAATCTCGGCGGCATCATCATCGCCGATTTCATCGACATGAGCAGTGCCGACCACCAGCGCCAGGTGCTGCGCGCGCTCGAGAAATACCTGGAACGCGATCACACGCGCACGACCATCAGCGAGATCACCTCGCTCGGCCTGGTGCAGATCACGCGCAAGCGCACCCGCGAGAGCCTCGAGCACGTGCTCTGCGAGACCTGCCCGGTCTGCGCCGGCCGCGGCACGGTGAAAACAGCCGAGACGGTCTGCTACGAAATCCTGCGCGAAATCCTGCGCGAGGCACGGCAGTTCGAAACCCAGAAGCTGCTGGTCGTGGCCTCGCGGGAAGTGGTGGATCGGCTGCTGGACGACGAGAGCTCGGGGATAGCGGAGCTGGAGACCTTCATCGGCCGATCGGTACGCTTCCAGGTGGAGCCCTCCTACACGCCGGAGCAGTACGACGTGGTGCTGCTGTAAGCGCGTGTTGAGCGGGTATCTTAAACGCCTGGCACGACTCACCTGGTCTGTTACGGCGTTCGCGCTGGTGACGGCCGCCGTTGTGGTCACCGTCGCGCGCCTGCTCCTGCCGACCCTTGGCCAGTATCGCGAGGAGGTGCAGACCTGGGTCAGCCGCTACGTCAACCAGCCGGTGGCCATCGAGGATTTCCGGGCCAGCTGGCGGGGCTGGACGCCGGAGCTGTACCTGACCAACATCCGCCTGCTCGACCAGCACTCCGAACGCGTCATCACCCGCTTCGAACACGCCAGTCTCGGGGTCAACCTGCTGGCCTCGCTGCGGGCCCGGCATCTCGTTCCCGGCAAGCTGGTGGTCTCGGGCGTGCGATTGTCGCTGCTGCGCAGCCGCGACGGTGCCATCCGCATCGAGGGCGTGGACCCGGAGCGCACCGAGATGCCCGGCCAGCGCGACCTCAGCATCGAGTCGGCAACGATCTCATGGCGCGACGAGCGCACGCTGATCCGGCCGGTCGTCTTCAGCAACGTGCAACTGCATATCCGCAGCGACGGCAAGCGCCGCCAGCTCATCGGCCGGGCGCGCCTGCCCGACGAGGTCGGCCGGCTGTTCGAATTCCGCATCGACGCCAACGGCGACCTGCTTACCACCGCCTGGTCGGGGCGCATGTATGCCGAGGGCCAGGGCATCAATCCGTCGGTGCTTCTGAACTACAGCAACTGGCTGGGGCTGCACATCGCCGACGGCCGGGTGGGGTTCCGCCTCTGGAGCGACTGGGACAACGCCATGCTGCAGGGCGTCCGGGGCACGCTGGAGGCCACCGACAT
>CAYGQN010000228.1:0-7048 GCA_964351795.1 uncultured Gammaproteobacteria bacterium | reverse complement strand
TGCCACGGTCGATGCCACGGTCGATGCCACGGTCGATGCCACGGTCGATGCCACGGCGGTCAGCGCACTCGACTGGGAGGCACTGGCGGCCCGCGTGGCCGTCTGCACGGCCTGCGAGCTGCATGGCTCCCGCACGCGGACGGTGTTCGGGGTGGGCAGCCGGCAGGCGCAGGTGCTGTTCATCGGCGAAGCGCCGGGGGCCGAGGAAGACCGGCGCGGTGAGCCGTTTGTCGGCCGTGCCGGACAGTTGCTCAACGCCATGCTGGCCGGCATCGGTCTGCGTCGCGAGGACGTGTTCATTGCCAACATCCTCAAGTGCCGACCGCCGAAGAATCGCGATCCGGCCGCCGCCGAGGTGTTGGCCTGCAGTGCCTTCCTGCGTCGTCAGATCGCGCTGCTGCAACCGCGGGTCATCGTTGCCCTGGGCCGCATCGCGGCGCAGAACCTGCTCGGGGAAGCCCTGCCGCTCGGCCGGATGCGGGGCAGGGATTTCGCTTACGAGGACACCGGCATCCCGGTTATCGTGACGTATCATCCGGCCTATCTGCTGAGAACACCGGCCGACAAACGCAAGGCCTGGACGGATCTCAGGCGGCTCACGACCATGCTGGAGCAGGATCCATGAGCGCAGTACTGAAACCACCGGAGCCCATGTTCCGGCCGATGCAGGAGTTCGACCTCGACCAGGTCATGGAAATCGAGTGTCAGGGTCATGCCTTCCCCTGGTCGCGCGGCATCTTCATCGACTGCATCCGCATCGGCTACACCTGCCGCATCATCGAGGCCGGCCCGGACCTGAAAGCCTTCGCCATCATGAGCCTCGGCGCCGGCGAATCGCACCTGCTGAACCTGTGCGTGCGCTCGACCAGCCAGGGCGAGGGCCTCGGCAGCATGCTCCTGCTGCACATGCTCACCTTCGCCGCCAGTCGCGATGCCAGTGTGATGTTCCTGGAGGTCCGGCCCTCCAACGAGCGTGCCATCCGCCTGTACGAGAACAATGGCTTCCGGCGTGTTGGCCAGCGGCGCAATTACTATCCGGCTGCCATCGGCCGCGAAGACGCGCTGGTGATGTCGCGCGCGCTGGTGCAGCTCGGCGCCCCGCTGATGCCGGGCTGACCCGGCGGGCAAGCCGGTGAGTCCGCGCCTGCGACGTCGGGCCCTGTCGGCGTCGCTGCTGATGGCTTCCTGCCAGGCAGCCGCAGCGCCGCCCTGGCTGGACATCGATTTCGAGGCTGCCAGCCTCGAGAAGTCCGGCGTCCGCCTGACGGGCGTGAGCGCCTCGGCGCAACTGGACGCCGCCGGCCAGGGGCAGGTACTCGCCAGGGCAGCCACGATCAGCCGCCCGTCCGTCCCGGTCCCGTCCATCGAGGCGCTGTCACTGGCGTGCCCGGGGCTCAGCCTCGACCTGGCCCGCCCCGCCGTGCGATGCGCTGATGCCGCCCTGGAAGTCCGCGTCGGCGGCCATGCCGTGCGCGGCAACGGACCGTTGGCGCTGGCCGATGGCATAGCGGAAGCGCGTGAGTATCATCTGCATCTTCCGGCAGGGCAGGTGGCGATCAGCGGCCACGCAGGCCCCGCCGCGCGCTGGGTGATCCAGGCGCCGTCCTTGTCCATCGCCGGACTGTGGCCGTTGTTCGCGCCCCTGCTGGATGCCCGCTACAGTGATCCGGGGGGCGCCGTCAGCCTGGGCGCGGTCGTGCACCGTGAGCCCGGGCACTGGCAACTGGAGGTCGGTGTCGGGCTGCAGGCCGTGAGCCTGCTCGGCACCAGTGTGGCCGAGGACGTGGGCGGGCGTGTCAGCCTGCACCTGGACCTCGCGCCGACGCAATGGCACGCGGAACTCCTGCTCGGCCTGGATGCCGGGCTGGCCTACATCGAGCCCGGCCTGCGCCGCGGCAACGTGCGCCCCGGCTTCGCGTTTGAATTCCAGCCCCAGCCGCTGGAGCTGCGGGCCAGCGCCGACTGGACCCGACCAACGGGGGAACTGGTTGCCGAAGGCCGAATCTTCCAGCGCAACGTGCTCCATGCCGCGGCGGCCATCGAGGGGCTGGCGCCGGGCACGGGCTTCCAGCCGAGCCGGGTGTCGCTGAGCCTGGACGACGGCAAGGTGGAAAACCTGTACCGCAACATCCTGCAGCCGCTGCTGCTCGGCACGGCCGCCGACGACATGGAACTCGCGGGCCGGCTCGGCGGCAGCCTGCTCTGGCAGGACGGGGTGGTGGAATCGGCGGTGTTGCGCCTCGGGGAGCTGTACGCCTACGACAACCGCGAGCGCTTCCGCCTGGCCGGCCTCAACGGTGACCTGCGCTTCAGCGCCGGCCCGGCACCGGTGAACTCGGCGTTCCGTTGGGAGGGCCTTGGCGTGTATCGCCTGAACTTCGGCGCCGGCGAGGTCGAACTGGTATCGCAGGACTCGCGCGTGGACTCGGTGCGCTGGAGCGATATCGGCTTCGTCGACGGCACCATCCGCGTCGACCGCCTGGCCCTGGGGCTGGCCGCCGGCCAGGTCAGCCTGGACCTGGCCGGGGAGCTGACCCCGGTGTCGGTCCTGGCGCTGACCCAGCAACTGGACTGGCCGCTGATGAAGGGCACGCTGGCCGGTCACCTGGAGGGCCTGTCCTACCGCGATGGCGACGTGCGTCTGGACGGCGATCTCACGGTGCGCATGTTCGACGGCGCCGTGATCATCCGCGAACTGAGTCTGCAGAACCTGTTCGGGACAGTGCCGGTGTTTCGTACCAGTCTCGATGTCGAGGACATCGATCTCGAACTGCTCACCGGCACCTTCGCCTTCGGGCGCATCGAAGGCCGGCTGGGCGGCTATATCCGGGACCTCGAGTTGCAGGCCTGGCAGCCCGTGTCCTTCGAGGCGCTGCTGGCCACGCCCGAGGACGATGACTCCCGGCACCGGATCAGCCAGCGGGCCGTGAACAACCTCGGCGCGATCGGCGGTGGCATGGGTGGCGCCCTGTCCTCCGGTGTCACCCGGTTCTTCCAGGAGTACTCCTACGACAGGCTCGGTTTATCCTGTCGGCTGTACAATGGCGTATGCGAGCTCGGTGGCGTGGCCGAGGATGAGCGGGGTTTCGTGATCCTCTCGCGCGGCGGCTTGCTGCCACCGTGGATCGAGGTGCGCGGCACCGGCCGCTCGATTACCTGGGATGCGCTGGTGGAGGGCATCGCACAGATCGCCAGCGGCGATGTGGTGGTGGAATGATGTTCGCGGGCGGGAACCGCGAGGGAGGAACGAAAGCAATGCCAATTCTGCGATTGACGACCCTGGGGACGTTCTGCGCCATCCTGATGGCCTGCGTCACGGTGAACGTCTACTTCCCGGCCGCGGCCGCCGAGAACGCCGCCGACCGTTTCATCCGCGACGTCTACGGCGAGGATGCCGATGCGCCTGCCGAGGTCCCGGCTGCCGACGGTGATCAGTCCGCCTTGCCGGCGTCGGGGCCGGCGCGCTACGCGGCTGCGCTGCTGGAACTGCTGGTACCGGCGGCCCATGCGCAGCAGCCTGACATCAACATTTCCACCCCGGCCATCAACAAGCTCAAGTCCGCCATGCAGTCGCGCCATGGGGCCCTGGCGCCCTATTACGGCTCGGGCGCCATCGGCATGGCGGCCAACGGCCTGCTGACGGTGCGCGATCCCAAGGCCGTGCCCATCCGCGAACGCAACCGCGTGAACCAGCTGGTGGCCGACGAGAACCGGGATCGCAACGCGCTCTACGCCGAGGTGGCCCGGGCCAACGGCCACCCCGAATGGGAATCCCGCATCCGGGAAATCTTCGCCCGCCGCTGGATTGCCAACGCTCCCCGGGGTTGGTGGTACCAGTCCGGCAGTGGCGGCTGGCAACAGACCTGAACCCGTCCGACAGGAGTCCACGTTGAACGTCCTCGTATTCGACATCGAAACCGTTCCCGACACCGAGGCCGGCCGCCGTCTGTACGACCTGAGCAATCTCAGCGATGCCGAGGTTGCCGCGGTCATGTACAGCCGCCGCCAGCAGGAGACCGACGGGCGCACCGAGTTCCTGCGCCAGCACCTGCACCGGGTGGTGGCAATCTCGCTGGTCCTGCGCCGCGAGGATCGCATCAGCTGCTGGTCGCTGGGGGATGCCGAAGCCCCCGAGGAAGAGCTGCTGGCCAGGTTCTTCGAAGGCATCGACCGCTTCTCGCCCACGCTGGTGTCCTGGAACGGCAGCGGCTTCGACCTGCCGGTGCTGCACTACCGGGCCCTGCGTCACGGCGTCAATGCCGCACGCTACTGGGAAACCGGCGACGAGGATCAGAGCTTCCGCTGGAACAACTACATCAGCCGCTACCATGCCCGCCACACCGACCTCATGGATGTGCTGGCCGGTTACCAGCCACGGGCCAGCGCGCCGCTGCACGAGGTGGCGACGCTGCTCGGCTTCCCCGGCAAGCTCGGCATGGACGGTGCGAAGGTCTGGGATGCCTGGCTGGCCGGCGACGTGGCCGGCATTCGTGATTACTGCGAAACCGATGTGCTCAACACCTACCTGGTGTACCTGCGCTACGAGCTGATGCGCGGGCGCCTGACGCCGGAGGCACTCAGCCGCGAGACCACGCTGCTGCGCGAGTACCTGCAGGCCGAGGACAGGCCCCACTTCCAGGCCTTCCTGCAGGCCTGGGGCTGAGCCGCGGCGCGCCGTGCCAAAGCCCGTAGCCCTCGCCGAGCCGGTCCGGATCGAGCGCCTGTCCCACGAGGGTCGCGGTGTCGGCCGCATCGATGGCAAAGCCGTGTTCGTCGAGGGTGCGCTGGCGGGTGAGCTGGTCCGTATCACCCTGTTGCGGCGGCGCGGGCGTTTCGATGAGGCGCGTTGCGACGCGGTGCTGGAAGCGGCCCCGGAGCGGGTGAGCCCACCCTGCGAGCACTTCGGGGTTTGCGGGGGCTGCTCGCTGCAGCACCTGGCGCCGGCCGCGCAGGTCGCGCACAAGCAGGCCGTGCTGCTGGAGCTGCTGGAGCGCGAGGGCGTGCTGCCCGACCGGGTGCTGGCGCCGCTGACCGGCCCCACGCTCGGCTACCGGCGCAAGGCACGCCTGGGAGTGAAGCTGGTGCCGAAAAAGGGCGGTGTGCTGGTCGGCTTCCGCGAGCGCGGCAAGCCCTACATCGCCGATCTCGGCGCCTGCCCCGTGCTGCACCCGGCCTTCGGCGCGAGACTCGGCGTGCTGCGCGAGCTCATCGCCGGGCTGTCCATCCCCGACCGCATTCCGCAGCTGGAGGTGGCCGTGGACGATGACGGTCGCGGCGCCATGATCCTGCGCCACCTGGCGCCGCTCGACGGCGATGACAGGGCCCGCCTGGAGGCCTTCGGCACCGCCCACGACATCGATATCCACCTGCAGCCGGCCGGCCCGGACAGCATCGCCCCGCTGGCGCAGGCCGGGTCGCTTCACTACCGGCTGGGCGAGGACGGGATCGCGCTGGAGTTCGGTGTGGGGGACTTCACCCAGGTGAATTTCGACATCAACCGGGCCATGGTTGCGCGCGTGCTCGAGCTGCTGGATCCGCAGCCGGGCGAGCAGGGCCTCGACCTGTTCTGCGGGCTGGGCAATTTCACGCTCCCCCTGGCGCGGCGCGGCGGGCAATGGCTGGGGCTCGAGGGCGATCCCGCGCTCATCGACCGCGCCACGGCCAACGCGGCGCGCAACGACATCGCGACTGCGCAGTTCAGCGTCGCCGACCTGGCCGCCGATCCGCTGCCGGCGGCAGTGCGCCAGCCCGCCGAGCGCGTGCTCATCGATCCGCCGCGCACCGGTGCGGAACTGATTGTCGGCAGCCTGGACTTCTCGCGCCTGAAGCGGCTGGTGTACGTATCCTGCAATCCCGCCACGCTGGCGCGCGACAGTGCCGTGCTGCTCGCGCGAGGCCTGCGCCTGCAGGCAGCCGGTATCATGGACATGTTTCCGCATACCGCGCACGTGGAATCCATGGCGGTGTTCGAGCCCTGAGCCGGTGTATCCCAAGCGCTTGCCGCTGTCGGTCCGGAGCCAGGGCAACGGGGGCCAGGCATGCGTCGCCGGCACTGCCTTGAACTGAGCCTGCTGGCGCCGTTCGCCGGCATGGCGGCCTGCGGCGGGCAGACACCGGCCGACATCAACGTCGGCATCGCCACCGCGCCGGGCACGCTGGACCCCTTCCGCTGCGCCGATGCCGCAGCCGACCGGCTGATGCGACTGCGCTACGAGCGACTCGTGGATTTCGATCAGCGCTTCCTGCCGGTCCCCGGCATGGCTGGCTGGGAGGTGCTCGATCCACTGCATTACCGCTTCCGCCTGCGAGACTCACGGCGGGCGTTTCCCGACGGCCGGCTCCCTGATGCCGATGACGTGGTCGCCAGCCTGCGTGAAATGCGCTTCGGGGCACAGCCGAGCCTGCACCAGGGCACCCTCGCCGGAATTCTCGCCATCGACCGCGTGGATGCCTTGACGGTGGACATCCGCCTGGCCGCGCCGGACCTGCTGTTTCCCGGGCGCCTGAGCCTGCCGGTGGTGCCGGCGGCGCTGGCCGCCGATACCCTGGCCCGCGCCGGCCCGCAGGCCGGCAGCGGACCGTTCCGCCTGCTGGGCGGGGATCCGCAGCGGGCCCTGCTGCTGGAGCGGCGCGCCGATGGCGCCCGTTTCGCCCTGGTGGTGGTGGCCGACCCCACCGTGCGGGCCCTGAAGCTCGCCCACGGCGAACTGGATTTCATCCAGGGCGATCTGCCCGCTGAACTGTTGGGCTGGCTGCGCGGGCGCGCCGGTCTGCGGGTGCTGGCACGGCCGGGCACGACGGTCGCCTACATCGGCTTCAACCTCCGGGATCCGCGCACCGCCGACCCCGGCCTGCGACGGGCCTTCGCACACGGCCTGGATCGCCAGGCCATCATCCGCCACCTGCTGGCCGGCGCCGCCCTGCCGGCGGCGAGCATTCTCACGCCGGCGCACTGGGCCGGTCTGCCGGCCGGGCAGGAAGCGGCTTTCGATCCCGCGCTTGCGCGCGCCGCGCTGCCCGCGGCAGCGTCCGAGCCGCTGGTCCTGCG
>CAYGQN010000227.1:0-7075 GCA_964351795.1 uncultured Gammaproteobacteria bacterium | reverse complement strand
GCCAGGCCTCGCAGACGGGCATCGCAGCCGGCGTCGTGGTGCTGCCGGAACTGCTGGGCGGCTCGGCCGACCTCACCGGCTCCAACGGCACGAAATGGTCCGGTGCCAGCGTGCTCAGCCGCGAGGATGCCAGCGCGCGCTACATCTCCTACGGGGTGCGCGAGTTCGGCATGTCGGCCATCATGAACGGCGTTGCCCTGCACGGCGGCCTGATTCCCTTTGCCGGCACCTTCCTGGTGTTCTCCGACTACGCCCGCAACGCCGTGCGCCTGTCGGCGCTGATGGGCCTTGGCGTCATCTTCGTGTACACGCACGACTCCATCGGCCTCGGCGAGGACGGCCCCACCCACCAGGCGGTGGAGCACACCGCCAGCCTGCGCCTGATGCCGAACCTCGACGTGTGGCGGCCCTGCGATGCGCTGGAGGCCGCCGTGGCCTGGCAGGCCGCACTGGAGCGGCGCAACGGCCCGAGCGCCCTGGTGCTGACCCGCCAGGGCCTGGCGCCGCAGGAAACCCGCGATGCCGGGGCCCTGGCCGATACCGCGCGCGGGGCGGCCATCGTGCTGGAGCCGGCCACCGGCCCCGACACCCTCATCATCGCCACCGGCTCGGAGGTCGAAGCGGCCGTGGCGGCCGGACAGCAGCTGAACGCCGCCGGCGGTGCCGTGCGCGTGGTCTCCATGCCCTGCGTGGAGGCCTTCGAGCGCCAGGACGCGGCCTTCCGCGAGCGCATCCTGCCCGCGGCCGTGCGCCGGCGGGTGGCGGTGGAGGCGGGGGCCACCGGCGGCTGGTATCGCCATGTCGGCCTGGACGGCCGGGTCGTGGGCATGGATCGCTTCGGGCTGTCGGCGCCGGGGCCGGAACTGTTCCAGTACTTCAACATCACGGCCGATGCAGTGGTCGCGGCCGTGCAGGCACTCGACTGAGCCGGGCACACAGTCACGCAGTCAAACAATCGCAGCACGCTTCACGAAACACAGACGGAGAACAGGCAATGGCAATCAAGGTGGCAATCAACGGTTACGGTCGTATCGGGCGCAACGTTCTGCGGGCCCTGTACGAGAGCGGTCGCAATGGCGAGATCCAGATCGTGGCCATCAACGATCTCGGCGACACGAAAACCAATGCCCACCTGACGCGCTACGACAGCGCCCACGGCAAGTTCCCGGGCAAGGTCGAGGTGGACGGCGACGACCTCATCGTCAACGGCGACCGCATCAAGGTGTTCGCCGAACGCAACCCGGCAGCGCTGCCCTGGGGCGAGCTCGGCGTGGACATCGTGCACGAGTGCACCGGCTTCTTCGCCTCGCGCGACAAGGCCAGCGCGCACCTGGATGCCGGTGCCGGCAAGGTGCTGATCTCCGCGCCGGCCGGCAAGGACGTGGACGCCACCGTCGTCTACGGGGTGAACCACAAGGCGCTGAAGGCCGGTGATCGCATCGTCTCCAACGCCTCCTGCACCACCAACTGCCTGGCACCGCTGGTGAAGCCGCTGAACGACGCCATCGGCCTGGTCTCGGGCATCATGACCACCGTGCATGCCTACACCAACGACCAGGTGCTCACCGATGTCTACCACGAGGATCTGCGCCGGGCCCGCTCGGCCACGCAGTCCATGATCCCGACCAAGACCGGCGCCGCCGCCGCGGTGGGCCTGGTACTGCCGGAGCTGGCCGGCAAGCTCGACGGCTTTGCCGTGCGCGTACCGACCATCAACGTGTCGCTGGTGGACCTGACCTTCCAGGCCGCCCGCGAGACCAGCGTCGAGGAAATCAACCAGGTCCTGCGCGCGGCGTCCGAGGGCGAGCTCAAGGGCGTGCTGGCCTACAACACCGAGCCGCTGGTCTCCATCGACTTCAACCATGATCCGGCCTCCTCCACCTACGAGGAAAGCCAGACCAAGGTGCTCGGCGGCACGCTGGTGAAGGTGCTGTCCTGGTACGACAACGAATGGGGCTTTTCCAACCGCATGCTCGATACCAGCCTCGCCATGGCGAAGGCGGGCTGAGCGGCGCCGGCAGGAGAGCGCACCCATGCTGCTGATGGAGGATATCGACCTCGCCGGCAAGCGCGTGCTGCTGCGCGAGGACCTGAACGTACCGCTGGACGGGGATCGCATCACCGAGGACACGCGTATCCGTGCCGCGCTGCCCGCCATCCGGGCGGCGCTGGATGCCGGCGCGGCGGTGCTGGTGATGTCGCACCTCGGCCGACCGGTGGAGGGCGAGTTCGACCCGCGCTACTCGCTGGCGCCGGTGGCGGCGGAACTCGGTCGCCAGCTCGACCGCGAGGTCAGGCTGGTGGCCGAGTATGCCAGCGGCGTGGCGGTGCAGCCCGGCGAGGTGGTGCTGCTGGAGAACATCCGTTTCGCCAGCGGCGAGAAGAAGGACGACGACACCCTGTCGAAGCAACTCGCGGCGCTGTGCGACGTTTATGTGAACGACGCCTTCGCCACCGCCCACCGCGCCCAGGCCTCCACCCACGGTGTTGCCCGCTTCGCGCCGGTGGCCTGTGCCGGGCCGCTGCTGGCCGGGGAAATCGACGCCCTCAAGCGCGCCTTCGATGCGCCGGCAAGGCCCATGGTGGCCGTGGTCGGCGGCGCCAAGGTGTCCTCCAAGCTCGCCGTGCTGGAGCAACTGCTGGACAAGGTCGACACGCTCATCGTCGGCGGTGGCATCGCCAACACCTTCCTGAAAGCCGCCGGTCACGCAATTGGCAAATCACTGTGCGAGGATGACCTCGTGGACACCGCCAGGCGCATGCTCGACAACGCCGGGGATCGAATCCCCCTGCCCGTGGACGTGGTCGTGGCGCGCGAGTTCAGCGCCGACGCGGCCGCGGCCCTGCGCAGCATCGACGAAGTGGCCGGGGACGAGATGATTCTCGATGTCGGCCCCAAGACCGTGCAGGCGCTGCAGCCGGTCCTCGCCGGGGCCGGCACCATCCTCTGGAACGGCCCGCTGGGCGTGTTCGAGTTCGACGCCTTCGGCTCGGGCACGGCACACCTCGCCCGCGCCATTGCCGCCAGCCCGGCCTTCTCGGTGGCCGGCGGCGGCGACACCCTGGCCGCCATCGCCAAGTACGACGTGGCCGATCGCATCTCCTACATCTCCACCGGCGGTGGCGCCTTCCTGGAATACCTGGAGGGCAAGACGCTGCCGGCCGTCGCCATGCTGAACCGCCGGGCAAGCGCTTGAGCATGCGTCGCACGAAAATCGTCGCCACGCTGGGCCCGGCCACCGACGGCCCGGAGAAGGCCGTGCAGATCCTGGAAGCCGGCTGCGACGTGGTGCGCCTGAACTACTCGCACGATGTCGCCGAATCCCACGCCCGCCGGGTGGAGGAGATCCGCGCCGCTTCGCGCCAGCTTGGCAGCGAAGTGGCCGTCATTGCCGACCTGCAGGGCCCGAAGATCCGCATCGGCCGCTTCCGCCACGGGCCCATCGAGCTGGACGAGGGCGATGACTTCGTCATCGACGCGGAACTGCCGCTGACCGCCGGCGATGAAGAGCAGGTCGGCATCACCTACAAGCAGTTCCCCGGCGACGTAAGGGCCGGCGACAACCTGCTGGTGGACGACGGCCGCATCATCCTGCAGGTCGAGCGCGTTCGCGGCGAACGGATCCACACCGTGGTACTGCTGGGCGGCGAGCTGTCGGACAACAAGGGCATCAACCGCGAGGGTGGCGGCCTGTCCGCACCGGCGCTCACCCGCAAGGACCGCGCCGACATCCGCAGTGCCGTGGCGGTGGGCGCCGACTACGTGGCCGTGTCCTTCCCGCGCAATGCCGAGGACGTCATCGAGGCCCGGCGCCTGGTGCGCAAGGCCGGCGGCAACTGCGGCATCATCGCCAAGATCGAGCGCGCCGACGCACTGGAGCACGTGGAGGCCATCCTGCAGGCCAGCGAGGGCATCATGGTGGCACGCGGGGATCTTGGCGTGGAAATCGGCGATGCACGGCTGGTGCCGGAGCAGAAGCGCCTGATCCGCACCGCCCGCGAGTCCAGCCGCTTCGTCATCACCGCCACGCAGATGATGCAGTCGATGATCGACAACCGCATGCCCACCCGGGCCGAAGTCTTCGACGTGGCCAACGCCGTGCTCGATGGCACCGATGCGGTGATGCTCTCCGCCGAGACCAGCGTCGGCCATTACCCGGCCGAGACCATCGCCGCCATGGCGCGGGTGTGCGCCGGCACCGAAGAGCACTGGAGCCAGCGGGCCGATGAACAGTTCATCGACGACGCCTTCGAGCGCATCGACCAGGCCATCGCCTTCTCGGCCATGTACGCCGCCAATCGTATCGGCGCCAAGGCCATCATCGCCCTCACCGAAACCGGCAGCACCTGCAACTGGATGTCGAGGATGGATTCGAAGATTCCCATCTTCGCCTTCACCCCGCACGAGGCCACCGAACGGCGGGTGACGCTGTACCGCGGCGTGTATCCCATGGCCTTCCGCCAGACCCAGACCGACTACGCCGAGCTCAACCGCGACCTCGTCAGCGTGCTGCTGGCGCGCGGCGTGGTCAGCCGCGAGGACATCGTCATCATCACCAAGGGCGACATCTTCGGCCGCACCGGCGGCACCAACGGCATGAAGATCGTGCGCGTGGGCGAGACCATCGACAACGTCGGCTGAAGCCCCTCCCGGTCCGGGTGGCCTGCCCGGACAGACATTCTTTGTTGCCACCCTGTTAATGCTGCGCTGCGTTAGTGTAAAAAACGGGGTACCCGATCCGCCGTCCGCGTACCAAAGGGACAGGACCACGCTGGCGGCGCGGGCATAACAACGAGAGCAACAGAGGTCGTCTGACGATGAGTTATATCGACGCCGTTGAGAAAACCGAGGTCCCCAAGCCTCCCAAGTACTACACCCCGCCGCAGTTCCATACCGTGCTCGGCTGCCCGGTCGCCTACCGGCGCAAGGGCGATGGCGAGACGGTGGTCCTGCTGCACGGCGCGGGCTTCACGCGCATGTGGATCCCCTTCTATGAACAGATGTCCGAGCACGTGGATTTCATCGCGCCCGAATCGCCGGGGTTCGGCGAAACGCCCCAGCCCCGCTGGCTGCGCGGCTTCGACGACCTGACCATCCTCTATGACCAGTTCCTGGAGGAACTGGGCGTGGACCGCTTTCACCTGGTGGGCTTTTCCATGGGCGGCTGGGCCGCCGCCGAGTTTGCCGCCTGGTACCCGCGCCGGCTGAAGAGCCTGAGCCTCATCACCCCGGTGGGCCTGCGCGTGGAGGACAACCCCGGCATCGATATCTTCCAGCTCACCCCGCCGGAGCTGATGGACCGTTTGTTCGAGGACAAGTCGGTCATGCAGGAATTCCTGCCCGACATGGAGAACTTCGACGAGGGGATCCACCTGTACTCGGAATTCTCCGCCGCCGCCCGCCTCATGTGGGCACCGCGCTACAACCTGGCGCTGGAGTACCGGCTGCAGCGGGTGACCTGCCCGACCCTCATCGTCGGCGCCGAGAATGATCGCCTGGTGCCCAACGCCATGTCGGACCGCTATGCCGAGGTCATGCCCAACGCCTCGCTGGTGCGCATCCCCGGCACCGGCCACGAGCCGCTGCTGGAACGTCCGAACGAACTTACCGAAGCCCTCATGCAGAACATCCGGGAGGCCTCCTGATGAACAAGCTGCGTTTCTATGCCTTTCACCTGATGCCCTACCCGTTCATTCCGCCGACAGCGGAATTCGAATCGTCCTGGGTGTCGCTTTCCAACAAGCACTACGACCCGATTCGCGGCCGGCAGCTGTACAACGAGTACATCGACCAGCTGGTGGCAGCCGAGAAGTTCGGCTTCGACGGCGTCGGCGTGAACGAGCACCACGCCAACTACTACGGCACAATGCCCTCGCCGAACATCATCGCGGCCATGCTGGTGCAGCGTACGCATCGCATCCCGATTGGCATCATCGGCAACGCCATCCCGCTGCACGGCAACCCGCTGCGCGTGGCCGAGGAAATCGCCATGCTGGATGTCATCTCCGGCGGGCGCATCATCTCCGGCTTCGTACGTGGTATCGGCTGCGAGTACTTCAACAACGGTGTGCCACCGGCCGACTCGGCCGAGCGCTTCATGGAAGCGCACGACCTCATCATCAAGGCCTGGACCGACGATGGCCCGTTCACCTGGCAGGGCGAGCATTTCTACATCCCCAACGTGAACCCCATCCCGCGGCCCATCCAGGATCCGCACCCGCCCATCTGGATCCCGGGGCAGGGCTCGCTGGAGACCCTGCAATTCGTGGCCAGGCACCGCTACACCTACCAGATGGTGTTCGCGCCGCTGTGGTTCACCAAGATGGCCTTCGATGGCCTGCGCGAGGAATGCGCGCGCATCGGCTACGACGCGCCCAAGAGCATGTTCAACGCCGTCGTGCCCACCTACGTTGCCGAAACCGATGCCCAGGCCCACCGCGAGGCCAAGGCGCACCTGTCCTGGGTGTTCAACACGGGCCTGAAGATCCCGGACCCGATCTTCTTCCCGCCCGGCTACATGAGCACCAAGAGCTTCCGCAACTTCGCCGGCGCGCTGAAGAAGGGCAAGGTCAAACCCCAGCACCAGCTCACCTACGACGAGCTGGTGGACGATGGCTACATCATCGTCGGCTCGCCGCAGACGGTCATCGACAAGCTGGGCCATTACTGCGAGGACGTCGGTGCGGGCGGCATGATCATGGCCGGCTGCTCCTACGGGCCCATGCCCAACTGGATGGTCATGAAGAACATGCAGATCTTCGCCGAGGAGGTCATGCCGGCCTTCCGCGAGGCCGATGGCAAGCCGGACTACCTGCGGGAAGTCGAGCACGTACCCCTGAGTGTGCCGGAGGTTGCCGCCACCCGCGGGGACAGCAAGCAGGCGGCGCGCTCGGTCGTCACCGGCTCGGAGGATCTCATCGACCATCGCACCGCCCACCTGCCGGAGATCATCGACAAGACCTTCCCCGACAGCGACAACGTCGTCCCGATGAAGAACACCGGCTCCTGAACAAGGCCGGACACACCGCTTCGAGGCGCCCTCCGGGGCGCTTTTTTTTGTTCATCGCCCGAGCC
>CAYGQN010000226.1:0-7122 GCA_964351795.1 uncultured Gammaproteobacteria bacterium | reverse complement strand
CGCCGCGTCGGGGCGGGCGCAGGGCGTGCGCCCCCCGGTTACCGGCAGGTCGGCAGCCGCCGCAGGCAGCCGGTGAACCATGCGGCCAGGGTCCGTCAGTCGGCCGCGCCCAGCGGCCTGATCCGGCCATCGGCATACACGGCGAACAGCAACGCCTCGCGGCGGCGCGGTATCAGAACCTCGGCGAAGCCGACCCCGCGCATGCGCTCGGCCGTGGCCGGCAGATCGCAGTCCTCGCGCAGGTCCCGGACCTGCTGCAGCAGGCCCGGCGTTGCCTCCGAACCAGGCGCCGGCGCCACCAGCCCCAGCCACAGGCCGGCGGCCCGCGCCGTGCGCTCCAGGCCTTCGCGGCGGCTGGTCGGGCCCAGCTGCTCCAGGCCGTCCAGCAGCGGATGGGCGGCATCCACGGCCAGGGCGAAGCGCAGGACGCCAACGGGATTGAGGTAGCTGATCTCGCGCACGCAGAAACCGCCGGCCGGCGCCGGGCAGGCATGCAAGCGGCGCAGCGCGTCGATGATCTCCCGTGTTTCAGCCTCGCCGCAGATCGGCTGCGCGCCGGCGTGCGGCAGTGCCGGCAGCAGCGCCATCAACAACGCCAGCCCCACGCCGGCGGCTGAAGCCAGGCGACGACGGGGCTGGTTCACGGGTCAGCCGGGCTTGACCGGCCAGCGCTTGGGCGCCGGCTGCACCTGGTGGCCCCAGTAGGCCGGGGCATCGTAGTACTTCGGCTGCCAGTTCCCGCTGTCGACCATCAGCCCGCCGTAACCGTACTCGATGAGATGCCCGGACGGCGTGTACATGTAGAACGAGAGCATGTTGTCGTTGCTGTGGCGGCCGAGGGTGAAGGCCACCGGGTAGCCCCTGGCCTGGGCGATGTCCCAGGCCCGGCCGACGTCATTCATCTCGCGCGCTTCCAGCATGAGATGGTTGAAGTCTCCACCCTTCAGCCCGAAGCATTCGTTCACCAGCGCCAGCGTGTGATGCCTGGGGTTGCAGTGCAGGAAGGTGGCGCGCGCATCCGCCCAGTGGATGTAATCGGAAATCCCGAAACCGAGCAGCTGCCGGTACCAGGCGACCGAGGCATCCGCGTCCCGACAGTGCAGCACCACGTGCCCGAGGCCGCCCTCGCCGGTCACGAAGCCGGCGTGCGGGCGCGAGGGCCGGAAGGGCACGGTGTCGTCCACCGCGCAGCAGAACACCTCCAGGCGGTGCCCGTCAGGGTCGGAGAAGGCCAGGAAATCCAGCACGGCACGCTCGGCCGCCTGGGCGGCGGTGCCGCGGCGGGTACTCACCCCGTGCGCTTCCAGGTGCTCGCGCACGCGCTCCAGGGCATCGCGATCGGCCACCTCGAAACCGATACGCCGCACGCGGTCGACCTTGGCCGCGTGCACACTGATGCGGTGATGGCGCTGGTCCACGCGGTAGCGGCGCACGCCGCGGCTGCCGTCCTGGCGCGCCTCCAGCGCATACAGCGTGGTCAGGAAATCATGCCAGGCCGGCAGGTTGGTCACGTCGTAGCCGATGTAACCCAGGGACAGCAGTTCGTTCATGGCTTGTCCCCCGCTTCAGGCCGGCCGCTCGAGGAACTCCAGGACCACGCGATCGTGCTCCTCGGGGCGTTCCCACTGCGGCCAGTGCGCCGCGCCTTCCATGACGTACAACTCGGCATTGGGGATGATACCGCGCAGCCGCTCGCCCTCGGCCGGCCCGGCAATGGGGTTCTTCTCCGACCAGAACAGCAGCGTCGGCGCCTGGATGCGGGCCAGGTCGGCATCGTCGAACAGGAACGCCTCGCACTCGGGCGAGAACAGGCGATCGTAGTACTCGGCCAGGGCCGCGCGGATGTCCGGCTGTGACCACAAGGCCAGGCGCAGGGCAACCAGCTCATCGGTCACGCCACCGAGCGGCATGAGCCAGTCCAGGCGTTTGCGGATGAGTTCGGGGGTGGGATTGTTCAGCGCGTTCAGCGAGGTCTCGCGCAACGCCGCCCAGTCCGGATCGCTGGCGGCGGCGGGCATCTTCTGGCCCCAGCCGGTGTTGAGCACGATCTTCTCGACCCGGTCGGGATGATTGATGCCCATGTCCATGGCAATCCAGGCACCCAGGGACTCCCCTTCGAAGCTGGCCTTCTCGGCGCCGATGAGATCCATCAGTTCCAGCATCTGGCTGGTGAACGCCTGCAGCCAGTTGCCCTGCGGAAAGGCCGGTGTGCTGCTCAGGCCGTGCCAGATGAAATCCGGGGCCATGGCGCGCCGGCCGCTGCCGAGGCGGGACAGGTTGCGTGAATAGGTTTCGGCGTGGCCGCCGCCGCCGTGCATCAGGATGAAGGGCGCTCCCTCGCCGTACTCGATGACCCGTGTCCGGAACCGCTCGCCCTGGTAGTAGTTGGTGCGGCTGCCCAGCAGGTCAATGTGGATACTGTTCATTCGGCCCTCTCCCATCGATGACAGCCGCGCACTATGCCACCGCGCTGCTGGCCGTGTCAGTAGCGGGACGGGGCCATCGATTATCGTTATAATTTCGATTGACAATCAACTGAACCACACAGCCAAAGCGAGGGTCCGGGCCCGATGAGCGATTCCGACATGCAGGACACCCACTATCGGCACTGGCACCTGGCACGCAATACCCACGAGGCCGCCACCACCGATTTCGAATGGTCCCTGATCCGCTTCCAGCAGGCCTTCGAGCGCTACGTCTCCCAGCTCGCCAGCATTACCGGCCTGCAGGAACTGAGCTTTCCGGAAGTGGTGATCCTGCACGTGATCCGCATGCAGGACCGGCCCAAGACCGCGGCCATCATTGCCCGCCAGGTCAACCGCGACGACATCCCGAACATCCAGTACAGCCTGCGCAAGCTGGTCAAGCTCAAGCTCGCCCGCAAGGTGCGCGAGGCCAACGGCAAGATCTTCGCCTACGAAGTCACGCGCAAGGGCCGCGAATTGCTGGATACCTATGCCGAGCTGCGCGCGGACGTGCTCACCGGCCAGACCCGCAACATCGAGAACGTGGACGAGAAACTGCGCGAGACCGCGCGCCTGCTGAGCCTGCTCACGGGCGTGTACGACGAGGCCGGGCGCATATCGGCAGCCTATTCCATCCTGCCGGCGGCCGAAGACAGCGGCGAGGCCTGAAGCCATGCGTATGCTCGCCTGCCTGCTCGCCTGCCTGGCGTTGCTGTTGACGACCACGGCCGCGGCCGAACCCACCCACATCACCGTGCGCGTGCTCAGCCGCGACGCCAAGTTCATCGGCTCCAGCATGGGCGGGGCCCGCATTGTCATCGCCGACGCCGATACCGGCGCCGTCCTGGCCGAAGGCCTGACCGAGGGCGGCACCGGCGACACGGACCGCATCATGCGCCAGCCGCGGGAGCGCCACGCCACGCTCAGCACCGCCGACGCAGCGGCCTTCCACACCACCCTGGACCTGACCGCGCCTCGGCGGCTGCGGGTCACGGCGACCGGGCCGATGCAGCCCGCCCACGCAGCCCAGAGCGTCTCGGCCGAGCAATGGGTGCTGCCCGGCGGGCACCTGAGCGGTGGTGATGGCTGGCTGCTGGAGATGCCCGGCTTTGCCGTCACCGTGCTGCACCCCGAGGACGGCGCCATCGTCAGCACGGCCAGCGGGCATCTGAGCATCGAGGCCGAGGTGACGATGATGTGTGGTTGCCCGCTGATGCCCGGCGGGCTGTGGGATTCCACGGCCTACGAGATCACCGCCGTCATCACCCGCGACGGCGAGGCATTCGCCAGCCTGCCGATGCAGTATGCCGGCAGCGCCAGCCGCTTCGAGGTGAGGGTGGATGCCGGCGGTGCCGGCGACTACCGGGTGCAGGTGCGCGCCCATGATCCGGCCAACGGCAACACCGGCCTGCATTCGGTGCGTTACACGGTGCCCTGATCCACCCCGACGGCAATAGCGGCAAAAGTCCCGGACACCGGGCGAATCCTCCGGCTATGCTTGTCGTTCACACCTTGAACCGATAAGGAAATCGCCATGCCGAGGATGCTCCCCTGGCTGTTCATCCTGCTGTCCAACCAGGCCCTCGGCGCGCTGATCGCCGACGGCACAGCCCTGTTCACGCGCGCCGAACTCGATGCCGGCTCCGGCCCGGCTTCCTTCAGTGACAACATCGATGTCGACGGCACCGTGGCCGACACCGGTGCGCTGGAGCAGCCCAACGGCGCCTGGTATGTCGACGGCCGCGCCCGCGCGTCACTCACGTCCGGCCCGCAGCTGCAGGCACGAACCTCGGCAACCGCGCCCGGCGGGGTTTTCACGCCCTCGTCGAACAGCTTCGTGCGCGCCGCCTGGCGTGATCTCCTGCTGCCCGATGGCCCCGGCGCACCCACCAGCGTGAGCCTGCATTTCAGTATCGATGCCCTGCTTGCGGCCAGCAGCCAGAGCGGCTCGTCCAACTTCGCCAGTGCCATTGTCAGCGTGCTGGCGCGCATGGACTTCACCGGCTACCAGAATGCCGTGTTCGGCAGTTCGCTGTCGGCACGCGTGCGCAGCCTCGACGGTGGCGCGGCCAGCACCGAGGTGGTGACCAGCCCGCCCGCGGGCCTCGCCTGGGCCAGCAGCGGTTTCACGCCCACCACCACGCCGGGGGAATACCACTTCCAGGGCAGTTTCGTATTCACCACCGACCTGCAGCCGCTCATCGGCGTGGCCGATGCACCGCCCTTCGGCGCCTACTTCGTCGGTGTGGGCCTGGGCACGCAGACTTCCAATGTCGGTGGCAGCAGCAACGCCGATGCCTACAGCACCCTCGCGCTGACGGCCCTCACCCTGCCCGACGGCAGCGCGCTGCCGGACGGCATCAACTTCGCGTTCGAGTCCGGCGCACCGCTGACCGTCATACCCGTGCCCGCCCCGGCCTTGCTGCTGCTCGCGCCGCTGGCGCTGCTCGCACGCCGGCGCCGACTGCACGCCGCCCGCAACTGACAATCGGCATGGCGCCAGCCGGCAGCGATGACGCGACGGCGGCGCCTGGCCCCGCCGTCGCGCCGATGGTCCCCGGCCACAGCGGGCGGCCGCGCCACGCAGGCACTCAGCCCTGGCTCAGACCAAGCTCGGTGCGCGAACGGGTGCAGGCATCGATGACGGCGTGGATGAGGGATTCGCAGGGGCCGAGCAGGTCCGGCACATAGGCCACGCCCATGCCGCCCAGGCCCTCGGCGTACTCGGCCGGCATGGTCTCCGGCGGCCAGGGATAACCCAGCCGCGCCAGCGGGATCCCGAGCTGGTTGATGGTGGCGGCATCGGTCTGGCCGGACATCTTCGGCGCGGCCTCGAAGGCCACCCCGTGACGCGCCTCCCAGGCCCGGCGTGCCGCCTGCACGATGAAATGCGTGGGCGGCGTGCGCGAACCCTGGCAGGACACGGTCATCTCCCAGCTGGCGTCCACGTCCGGGTGGCGGGCGCAGATGTCGCGCATGACGGCGTCGAACTCGGCCGCCACGTCGGCGCGGGTCTGGTCGGGGCTGGTGCGCACGTCGAGGTATATCTCCGTCACCGCGGACGGGAACGCGGCGCGCTCGGGCCAGCCGGCCCGCACCGCCGAAATCCAGCCTTCCGGCCTGACCTGCTCGCTCTCGTGGCGATTCGGCCAGTCCGCCAGCCATTCCTCCAGTTCCAGGATCACCCGGGCGGCCGGCACGATGCTGCTGCGAAACCCCGGCACACCACGCGGGATCCCGGCGTAGCCGAGCGTGCCTGCCGTGGTGACCTTGAACCAGCACATGCCCGGGTGCTCGTGGTAGACCGAGTCCCATGGCTTGAGGATGATGCCGAAGTCCGGCGCCACGCCGTGCGAGAGCATGTAGCTTACGCCGCTGCTGATCCCCGCCCCGCCGCGCCCGGGCACGAACCGGGGCATACCGCCGCCGGCCGTGGCAAGCATCAGCTCGCCGGTCAGCGGCACACCGGCTTCCACAACACAGCGGCAGGCTTCCACCAGGGTGGCCAGCATGGACTTCGGGTTGGAGGCGCCGAGGCCGATGATGCAGCCGTCCTGCTCGCGCACCTGCGGGCGCATGTCATCACGCAGCCGCTCGCCGACCCAGGGCAGTTCGGTCTCCGGGGTGGTCTCCAGGTGCGTGTCGATCGGCGCGTACAGCATCAGCGTCGGCCCGTCCGCACCGCCGCGCCAGCGGCCGATGCAATTGGCCGATGTCTCGCCCACGCGCTGCACCTCGCTGCGCATGCCGAACCCGTCCAGGTAGCCGGACAGGAATTGGCAGGCCTCCAGTTCGGCCCCGGTGGGGCTGTGAATGGCGGTGAGCGAGCGGATGAGCTCGCCCAGCCGCCCGGCGTCGATGCGCGCGACAGCGTTTTCAAACCACTGCTGGCGCTCGGCGTCCAGGTGGACGATCTTCTGCTGTGACATGGCTTCCCCCCGGCGCGGCTGTCAGTGCAATGCGAACGGGCGGCCGGGCGAACCCGTGGCACCCTTGATGGGCAGCGGCCCGAACACGAACGCGAACTCGTAGACCCCGGCTTCGATGAGCGCGTCGAAATCCAGGTTTTCCATGATGTAGATGCCGTTCTCCACCAGGAACTTCTGATGGTTGGGCGCGAACACGCTGGGGTCGGGGCTGGGGATGGCCTCCACCGCCCAGTTGTCGGTGCCCACCAGCAAGACCTGCTTCGTCACCACCCAGTCGCCGGCCGCCGCGGTCAGGCCGGGCGTACCACTGTTGAACTTGTCGTTGTCGGTCTTCCACAGGCTGCCCCAGCCGGTGTGGTAGAACAGCGCATCGCCCGGGCGGATATCCGCCTCACTCATGCCCTGGCGCGCCAGCGCACCGCGGATGTCCGCCAGGGTCACCTCCTCGCTGCGCTCGTACATGCGGCCCTTGTAGGCGGCCACGTCCACCAGGATGCCGCGCGTGAATATAGGCGGCACCTGCTCCACGCCGAGCTTCCTGAAGCCACGCCCCGTGCCGATATCGGCATGGCTGTGGCCGTTGTAGTAGCGCATCTCGCGCAGGTCCCCGGCGGCGCCGAGCTGCGTGCCCATGTGGCACAGCGCATCGAACTGCGTGCCGTCCTGGCCCAGGTGACCGGAGATGTACTCCTCGTTCCAGAACAGCTTGTTGTCCCCCAGCGGCCCCC
>CAYGQN010000225.1:6602-7153 GCA_964351795.1 uncultured Gammaproteobacteria bacterium | reverse complement strand
GAGGATTACGGCCGCGCCCGGATGGCGGCCGTCATGGCCGCCGAGCACTATCGCCTGCAATACCTGCTCTACACCGTCGCGCTCATGCGTTACCTGCGGCTGCGTCTGCCCGCTGGCAACGACCGCGACTGCTTCGGCGGGGTGTTCTACCTGTTCCTGCGCGGGATGACGCCGGCCTCGCCAGCGGGCACGGGGATCTGGTTCGACCGGCCCGAGCCGGCCCTCGTCGAGGCGCTGGGTGAGGTGTTCGATGGTCACTGACGAGACCGTGCTGGCGTTACGGCGGCAGTGCCCTGCGGGCCTGTTCAGCGATGCCGATTTCGCCTTTGCCGACCTGCTGGCGCGGCTGGATCCAGCCGCGGCCGCGGCGGTCATTCCCGCGGCGCTGCTGGTCAGCAACGCCACCAGCGGCGGCGACGTCTGCCTGCTGCTGGACGAGCATGCCGGCCGGCCACTGGGTGGCGAGCCGTCCCTGCCGCCACTGCCGGCCCTGCAGGGCTGGCGCACGGCGCTGCTCGGCAGTTCCGTCGTCGGCCTGCCGGGTGACGCCA
>CAYGQN010000225.1:0-6592 GCA_964351795.1 uncultured Gammaproteobacteria bacterium | reverse complement strand
CGCGCACTGGCGCGCGGCTCTGCTGGACAGTTGCGTCGTCGGTGGACCCGGCGACGGTGAGCCGACACCGCTGGTGCTCGATGGCCGCGACCGGTTGTACCTTCGCCGCTACTGGGCCTACGAGTGCGCGATTGCCGGGGCCGTCCTCGCCCGGGCTTCAGCGGTACCCCAGGCACCGGAGCCGGATCGGCTGGAGGCTGCGCTCACGCGGCTGTTTCCGCCGACCGACGCGCATCCGGACCGGCAGCGCGAGGCGGCAGCGGTGGCCGCGCGGGGGCAGCTGTGCGTCATCTCCGGTGGCCCGGGTACCGGCAAGACCAGCACCGTGCTGCGGATCCTGCACCTGCTGCGGGAACTGGACGGCGATGCCGCGCCGCCGCGCATTGCGCTGGCGGCGCCGACGGGCAAGGCGGCCCATCGCCTGCAGGCTTCCCTGCGCGCCGCCCACGATCCGGCGCTGGCGCCGCTGGAGGCCGTCACGCTGCACCGCCTGCTCGGTGTCCAGCCCGACACCGTGTACTTCCGCCATCATCGGGGCAACCCGCTGCCGGTGGATGTGCTGGTGGTGGACGAGGCCTCGATGATCGACACCGCCATGATGGCCAAGCTGCTCGATGCGCTACCCGCGAACGCACGCCTCATCCTGCTGGGCGATCGGGACCAGCTGGCATCTGTGCAGGCAGGGGCGGTGATGGGCGACCTGTGTCACGGCGTCGATGCCGGCGGCGCCTGGTCGGGCCACGCCGGCCTCGGCGAGTGCGTAGTGGTGCTCACGCACAGCTGGCGCTTCGGAGCCGACAGCGGTATCGGCCGCTTCGCGGCGGCCGTGCGCGACCAGGATGTGCCGGCCGCGATGTCGCTGCTGGCTGCCGGCCACGCGGATCTGCACTGGCACGATACCGGCGCTGACGGCGCCGAGGCGGCTTTCATCCAGCAGGCCGTGCAGGCCTGGCTGCCATGCCTGCAGCTGCGCGACGGCGGCGCCGGTCCGGCTGAGGTCTTCGCCCGGTTCGAACGCTTCCGGATCCTGTGTGCGCACCGCGGCGGCAGGCTCGGTGTCAGCCATGTCACCGCCGCCCTGGAGCGGGCCCTGATGCGGGCCGGTCTCATCGACCTGCATGCCACCTGGTACGCCGGCCGGCCGGTGATGATCACCCGCAACAACCACGAGCTTGGCCTGTACAACGGCGACGTCGGAATCGTGCTGGCGGATCCGGCGGCCGGCAATGAACTGCGGGTGTTCTTCCAGATGCACTCGGGCCAGATGCAGGCGTTTCTGCCGGCGCGGCTGCCGGCGCACGAGAGCGCCTGGGCCATCACCGTGCACAAGTCCCAGGGCTCGGAGTACGACGAGGTATTGCTGCTGCTGCCCGAGACCGCCTCGGCGCTGGTAACGCGCGAACTCATCTACACGGGTGTGACCCGGGCCCGCAAGGCCGTCACCATCGCCGCGGATCGCCAGACGCTGGCCGGCGGAATCGCGCGCCGCGTGCAGCGCCGGTCGGGGCTGGTGGACAAGCTGCGCGAAGACGTGGGCTGAGCGGGGAACCGGAGAGAGAGAGAAAAAAAAAAGCGCCGCCCGAGTCACCAGCAAAGAGGCGAGGAAAACCGGGAAACGGGCGGCTCGGTCAAGCGCTAGCCAGACCGTGAGCGCAGGTTGCACCGTTGCGCCTGCCGGCACCAGCGAGGAACCGGCGACTTCACAATTGTTGATGCTTTCCGGGCCACCGGCCTGCAAGGCGGCTGGCAAATGTGCCCTTGCGGGCGGGACGCATCCGTGCATCCCCGACTGTCGCCGGCACAGAGCAGGAGCAACAGGCCGCCCGGCGCAAGGCGAATCACCCGGACCGAGGGAAGTCGCGGGTGAACGGGCGGCCCGGTGCGCATCCTCGCGCCCGACTGGTGAATCCGCCCTGAACACCGCCTCAGGGTACTTGCGGAAGTGCCTCGCCGCGGCGCAGCCAGCGGAACAGGCGGCTGCGAGGCAGGTTGGTGCCGGTCATCAGGCGGTACAGCGCGAAGTGGTTGTGCAACACCACGCGCATGCGAACGAACGCACTGCGGCGCCCGCAGAACAGCAGCTCGTCGCCGGGCCGCAGCACCTCGGCGGGTGAGGGGTCCAGCTCCAGTTGCTCTCCCCGGCGCAGCATCAGCGCCTGCGCGGGCAAGTGCACCACCGGGTCGTAGGGGTCGCGCAGCAGCTTGTCGATGGTGATGTTCATCTCTTCAAGGCCAAGTGCCCAGCTCACCGCCGGCGCCCCGCTGGCGTCGATGGTGGCCGCCCACACGTCCGGTACGCGGCGTTCACCGAAGCGCTTGCCAAGCTGGTCGACAATGGCCGTCACGCGTTCGATATCCGTGTGGGGCAGGCAGCCCAGGTACTCGCGCAGCATCGGTGCGGTGATGAGTGTGCTCAGGGTGACGGCCAGCACATGGCGCGGGTTCATCACCAGGTCCGCCTCCAGCGCATTGAACAGGGCCAGGTTGCCGGCGAGGTTCTGGCGCGCCACGACGAACAGGTTGGGGTTGAGTTCGCGCGCCGTCATGATGATCGACAGGTTGTTCACATCGTCATCGGTGCCGGCCACGATCCCGACCGCGTCGCCGACCCCGGCACTGAGGAGGGTTTCGGCCTCGGTGCCGCGACCGCGCACGGTGCCCGCCGGACACTCCATCGATTCATCCAGCTCGATCACCGTGGTCTGCATGCCGATCTCGTCAAGCCGCTCCCACAGGCGCCGGCCGAAACGGCCATGGCCGCACAGGATCCAGCGCCCGCGTGGCGGCGGCTTGGGATGGTTGCGGGCTTCCCCGGGCGTGCCGGTCAGCCAGTGCTGGAGGCGATAGGCGGCCGGAGAGCGCCACGCCAGGGCGAGGGTTTCCACGAATGTGTCGAAGGGGTCGAACACGTGCTCGGTCCCGAAGGATTGCATGTTGGCCGCCACGTCGCGATGCTCGGTACGGGCAATGACCTTCACCGACTTGCTCAGCAGCTTGGCGGTGATGGCGATTTTCAGGTTGGCCTTGTCGTCGCCGGTGATGGCGATGACCCGTCGGCACAGCGGATGCCGCAGACCAGCGGCAAGCAGGTGCGCGGCCTGGGAGGCGTCCGCGCACAGGCCCGGCACGAACACATGGTAGTGCTGGTCGTCCAGGGTCAGCTCGGCGATGCGATCGGGTGCGATATCGATGACCACGACCGGGATGTAGAAGTCGGTCAGGTACTGCACCAGGGTGGAGCCGGCCTCACCGTAGCCGCAGACCAGGTAGAACGGTTCACCCAGGCGCCGCACGCGGCGGCCGAAGCGGCGCAGTATCAGCGCCTGGCGCAGCGCGTCATCGCGTACCAGCGCGAGAATGGCACCGATGGAATAGATCCAGGAAATGACGGTGAGGTAGATGCACAGGATCACCCACATCCGCTGCAGTGGCGTGAAGCCCTCGGGCAATTCACCGAAGCCGATGGTCGTGGCCATGTAGGACACGAAATAGGCGGCGTGCAGGAAGTCGATGCGATGTGGCTGGCCGTCGGTGTCCACCCCGGGAATGAGCACCAGGCCGGCAATCGAGATGGCGTAGGCACTGATGAGTACCAGCAGTGGCGTGCGCAGGCGCCTGAGCACCAGCCAGGTCACCGATGACGCCATGTCGGTCTGTGCGGGCGTCGTCACGGCGGCAGCCTGTGTCCGCTCAGCGCAGCAGGATGACGGTCTCTATGACCAGCAGCACGACCGACACGATGTTGGCGAGCAGGGCACCGCCGGACAGGGACACGATGCTGGCCATCACGTCCGGGGTGACCCCGGTGCCGTTCACATGCACGGCGAAGGTCCACACCAGGGCCGCGGCAATGAGTTCCAGGTCGGCGACCAGGCTGGTGCCGAGCAGGATGGCCCCGATCTGCGAGCGGTCACCGAGCTTGAGCACCGTGGCGATGAGGCTCACGACGATGGCCGCGAACAGCTCGAAGGGATGATGGTGGGCGGGGTTGTCGAACTCGCCGATGAAGAAGCCGAAGTTCAGGGTCAGCGCCAGCAGCACGAACGAGCCGAAAATGACTTTCTCGAGGTTCATTGTGCCGCTTCTCCGGGTTGAAAGGCCGCGGCGCTGCCGAGCTGGTGTGCAATCGCGTGCAGCCAGGCAAGCGCTTCGTTGTCGAAGGCCCTGCCGGCGGCCCTGGCGACCTGCAGGATGGCGATGATCTGGCGATTCTCCGCCAGCACCGGCACGGCTACCATGGCCGTGGGCGTGTCCAGGCCCATCTGCGGCCCGAGTCGCGCCAGCAGATCGCGATCCCGGCTGTCCGCGTTGATCACCAGGACGTTGCCATCGATGGCAACGCTGGCGGCCGGTACGTCCTCGATGGGCAGACGCAGGGTCCGGCCGTTGGCAACCGAGCACAGCTCGTTGCGCCGGCGGTCCACGACCAGCAGCTGACAGGCATCGGCGCGCAGCTGCCGCGCCGTGCTGGCCTGGATGAGTTCTATCAGCCGCGGCAGGGCCAGCTGGCGACCGATGAGGGTGGCGATCTCCAGGGCCGCCGCCATACGTCCGGCCTGGGCCACGGTCTGCTGGTACTGGGCGTAGGTCCCGAGCAGGCCGGCCAGTTCCTTGCACGTGCTGACCAGGCGATCCTCGTCGTCTTCGGTGAATGCGCCGAGGCCCTTGTTCAGTGCCTCCACCACGCCCAGCAGACTGTCCTCAGGCCCGCGCACCGGCGCGGCGAGCACCGTGTGCGTCTGGTAGCCGGTCTGCTCGTCGACGGCGGCGTTGAAGCGCTCGTCCTCCCGGGCGTCGGCAACGTTGGCCAGTTCGCGATGCTCGGCCACCCAGCCGGCAATGCCATGCCCGGCGGACAGGCGCATCGGCGTCTCGCCGGCACCTTGGGCGACGAGGCTGGTCAGCTCACCGCTGTCGACATCGCGCAGGAACAGGGTGATGCGGTCGGCATCGATGGCCTTGCCGGTCCGGCTGACCAACCGGGAGATGGCCCGCCGCGCCTGTTGCTCGCCGCGCAGGGGCTGGGCCGTATCGAGCACGCTCTTCAGGTGCGGCAGATTGTGGCGGGCAAGCTTGCGATCACGGGCATGGGCCTTCATGGCGCTGGACGTGTTGGCCCGGCGTTGCTCGACCACCTCGATGAAGGCGTGCGCCACGCGCGGCACGTTCTCGAAGTATTCGGTCAGGTCCTCGTAACGGGCACGCAGCATCTGCGTGGACTGCAGGGCGCGTACCGAGGCGGTACGCACGCCGCCGGCGAAGTAGCCCATCTCGCCGATGGCCTCGCCGGGGCCGACCGTGGCCAGCGCGAGTTCCTCGCCGTGCTGGTCGCTGCGGAAGACCTCCACCTGGCCGCTGGCGATGACGTAGAGCGTGCGGTCCTCGGCGCCTTCGCTGATGAACTGCTCGCCGGCGACGGCAGTCACCTCGTCGAAGTGGGCGCCGAGCGCCGAGAGTTCCATCTTGCTGAGCACGGCGAACAGAGGGCAGGCGCGCAGGCGGGCCACCCGTTGGGCGCGCACGGCGGCATCGAGCTCCTCCACCGTGACGGCCCCGGTTTCCACCAGGATTTCGCCGATGCGTCGCTCCGGTCGCGGGCTGGCCAGGGAAATGCCCTGGCGTGCCAGGGCGGCGCGTATGGTCGCGGGCGAGCAGAACAGGTAAGCACCGAGCTTCCTGACCTCCGTCGCGGTTCCATTGCCTGTCATCAGCGCTCGCCTCGCCTCATCTGGCCATGCATGGTAGGGCCGGTTGCGCAATTTTGCACATCCGTACCCGGGCCGGCCGAGTCGTGCCACGGGTACGCACGTCCGGCACCGGCAGGCCGTGCCGCCGGCCGGCCTGCCCTGGGCGGGCGCGAGCCTGGCGCCGTCGGCCTGCCGGGAAACCGGCCTCAGTGCAGGTCCGCGTCCCCGAGCTTGCGGGCGCCGTTACGCAACAGGTCGGCCAGCTGGGCAGTGGTGGCGAGGTATTCGGTGACATGGCCGTCGCGTGCGGCCAGGGCGGCCCGCCGGGCTGAGCTCCAGTCGTCGCTCGGGTAATCGCCGCGACCGAGCCACATCAGTGCCATCAGGTTCAGGCGCTCCTCCAGTGGCAGGCCGTCGAGTTCCTGCCGCAGGCGGATCAGTTGCTCGTTACGCTCGTGCAGGGCCAGCAGTTCCATCGACCATTCGTCCCAGGGATCGCTGGGATCATCGGGCACCAGGAAGGTACCGCTGCGATACAGATGGTCGGCCGCCTCCAGTATGCGGCGGAACTGGTTGCTGGGAATCCGTACCCCGGGTTTGGTCTTTTCTGCGCTCATGATGGAATCCTTTGCCAGTTACAACCTTGTAGCTTAATAAGTTAGACGATATTCCTGAAGTTTTCATTAACTATTGGAAAGGCCCCGCCGCGGTAGCGCCTGCGGGCTCCCCCCTGTGTCCCTCGATCCTTAGCGGGCCGGCGGGCGGAAAATAAAGCGGCGCCCGCCAGGGGCGGGCGCCGGGGAGTGGCGATGACCGGGAGGGGGCAGTCATCGCCGTCGGGGACAGGCAGCGCGCGGCGCGGCGCTCAGGCCGCGTTGCGCAGCGGCTTGCGGACAAACCCGGCG
>CAYGQN010000224.1:0-7158 GCA_964351795.1 uncultured Gammaproteobacteria bacterium | reverse complement strand
GCCGGCCATCCGCTGCCCGGCTTCCACCCGGTGTGCCTGGTGCACGTTCCCCCGGGCTGGCAGGCAGCGGATGGCCGGCAGTGCGTCGCGGGCGACGACGGCCGACGCTGGCTGTACGTGCTGCACGGTGATCTGCCAGTGACCCTCGCCGGCGCCGCGAACAGCGCAGGCGAGTCGGCCCACCTGGCACAGAACCACTACCTGGAATGGTCCGCGCCAACGGATCTCATCCTCGGCGCGGATGGCGGCTCGGAAATCGGCGCAGTGGTACTGTGCGTCGGTCACGATCTCGCCTGAGGCGGGGCCGGAGCGGCGTCATCGCCGGCGGGCCGCCGACCCAGCCGCATGGCCGCGGCGTGATCGCTCTTCGCCTCCCGGCGAAGGGCCGGCCACCAACCGCCGTATGCGCATTGTCGAGTGCGCCTTCCGCGCCGGCGATGCGCGCAGCTGATGGGCACCAGCGCCCTGCGCGCATCCGGCCACACCCATGCCATTGCAGCCATGGACGCGACCGCCTGATGCCCGGCGCGTGCCGGCCCGGGCTGCCCCGACGTTCATCCACTGCCACAAGCAACCACAAACCGAGGAGAACCCACGCATGCCGGATTTCAGGGGTGCACGCAAAGACCAGCCGCTGGAAGCACGCATCGCGCGGCTGGAGGACATCGAATCCATCCGCCAGCTCAAGCATCAGTACGCGGTGTACTGCGACAACGGTTACAACGCCGATGGCATGGCGTCGCTGTTCGCCGAGGACGCGGTCTGGGAGTCGAACAAGTTCGGCAGCTACCATGGCCGCGAGGCCTTCCGCCAGTTCATGGCCGGCGCCAGTGACGCCCTGCCCTTCGCCCTGCACTACATGTGCAATGCGCTCATCGATGTTGCCGAGGATGGCCTGACCGCCCGTGGCACCTGGATCCTCTACGAACCGGCCACCATGAGCCGGGCGGACACCAACGAGCGCGATTCGGTGGTCATCACGGCCGACTACGACGACCGCTTCATCAAGCAGAACGGTGAGTGGTTGTTCAGCCATGTGCGGGTCAACTTCCGCACCGTCTCCAACCTGCACGAGGGCTGGCACGCGCGGCCATATCGCGACGAGTAGGCTTCGCGCCTGGGCGGCCGCTGAAGCACAATGCCCCTGCCGTGCCTGCTGGCAGGCTGCGCCGCCTCTGCCCCGCCCGACTGTGTCGACAGCACTCCGGTATGTCCGGCTGCCCGGTCGTTATCGCGGGCCGCGACCGGCCCACGCAGGCGGGCCCTCTGGCATCGCGCCTCGACCAGACGGCCTGGTCCGTGGTGATGTTCGCCGCTTCCCGCGCGAGCTCAGGGCGCGGCCACGCTTGTGCCAGCAGACACGGCGGGCAGTGAACCGGGCTCCGGGCGCATGCCCTTCAGGAACTTGAACAGCTCGCTGTCGGTGGACAGCAGCAGCGTTGTGTTCTCAGCAATGATTTCCGGGTAGGCCTGCATGGTGCGGGTGAATTCGTAGAAGGCAACCGATTCGGTGCTCTGGTTGTAGGCGGCGGCATAAATCGCGCTGGCCTTGGCGTCCGCCACGCCGCGGATCTCCTCCACCGCCCGGTAGGCCTCGGACTGGATCTTGTTCAGATCCCGCACGCGGTTGCCGCGAATCCTGGCCGCCTCACCATTACCCTCGGACAGGAAGCGCTCGGCAATCTGGCGTCGCTCGCTGATCATCCGATCATAGATTTTCGGCCGCACGCTTTCGTTGTAGTTGATGCGCTTGAAGCGGATGTCCAGCAGCTCGATGCCGAACACGCGGACCTTCTCGGCAGCGGCGGCGTAGATTTCCTGCTCCACCAGCTGGCGACCCTTCTGGATAGGCACCAGGGCGCCCATGTTGAGGTCTTTCTCGGCGTCGGACAGCAACGCGTCGAGCACCGGCACGCGGTCCTTGGTGGTGCGGACAATCTCGATGAGCTCATGCTTGGCCACGGCGTTGCGGGTCTCGCTGCCGAGGATGTCGTCCAGGCGCGACTGCGCACTGCGCTCGTCGCGCAGCCTCAGGAAGTACTGCAGCGGATCGGTTATCCGCCAGCGCGCAAACAGGTCCACGGAGATGTAGAGCTTGTCCTTGGTGGGCATGTCGGAGGGGTTGCCGTCCCATTCCAGCACGCGCTTGTCGATCGGGTTGACCTCCTGGATGAAGGGCAGCTTGAACTTGATCCCCGCCGTGGTCACCGGTTCACCCACCGGCCGGCCGAACTGGGTGATGATCATCTGCTGGACTTCGCCCACCGTGTACACGGCGCTCGTGGCGAGGTAGCCGCCGAGGGCCAGGACAGCAACCAGGCCGAGCCGGCCGCCACCGCTCATGGTCGTGCTCCCAGGCCCGGATCGAGGTTCAGCAGGGGCAGTATCCCGCGGCCGGTCTCGTCCATGATGATCTTCGATCGGATCCCGGGCAGCACCGCCTGCAGGGTTTCGATGTAGATGCGCCGGCGCGTGACTTCCGGTGCCTTGCTGTACTCGGCCAGCAGTGCGCTGAACCTCGCGACATCGCCCTCGGCCTCGTTGATTCGCTTGAGCCGATAGCCGTCCGCCTCGCGGATGCGCTGGTCCTTCTCGCCTTCAGCCAGGGGTATCACCTTGTTGTAGTCACGGCGGGCTTCGTTGATGAGCTTCTCCTTCTCCTGTTGCGCCTGGTTCACCTCGTTGAACGAGGCCTGCACCAGCTGGGGCGGGTTGATGTTCTTCAATTGCACCTGGTCGATGCTGATCCCCATGGCGTACTTGGTGGACAGGGTCTGCATTCCGACCAGCGCCTCGGATTCGATGTCCTGCCGGCCAATGGTGATGACCTCGTCCACGGTGCGATCACCGACCACTTCGCGCATGACCGACTCCGACACGTAGCGCAGCGTATGGGCAGCCTCGCGAACCTCGAACAGGAATTTCACCGGATCCGATATGCGATATTGCACAACCCATTCCACCAGCGCGGCATTGAGGTCACCGGTGACCATCTCGGTCTCCAGCCGTGTCTCACGGAGCCCGTCGCGCGGGCCCTGGTAGGGATCGCTCGCACCCGGCGTCGCGAATCCGAATTCCTGCTTCAGCTGCCGCTTGACGGGGACGATGGTCGCGCGGTCAATGCCGAACGGAAGCTTGAAGTGCAGCCCCGAGGGCACATTCTTCACGTACTTGCCGAAGCGCTGCACAACGGCAACCGAGTCGCTAGGCACCGTGTAATAGGAAGTCCATGCGAGCAGGGCAATGGCGGCGATGAGTATCACGGTGAGCAATCCACCCGGGCCACCGCCACCCAGCATCTGCCGGATACGGCCTTGCCATTGGCGGACCAGCTCGTCGATATCCGGTGGCGTGCCCTGGGAACCCCAGGGCGTACCGGGGCCGCCATTCCCGCCTTGCGCGGCCATCAGCATGCCCCCTTGCGGACCGCAATTCCAACCGCCGCCAGGACACTGGCTGCGCCTGCGCGCGCCCATCCAGAGGAGCCGTTGACGCCGGTCTGCGCTGAGCCTGCCGCAGGCAAGCATGCCGTTGTCTTGTTCTCGGCCCGCCCCATGAATGCAGGGTCTTGCCCGGGACGGCGCGAACGCCCGCTGGCCGGATTCCTCGCCTGCGTAGAGGACAGGCTCGGCTGCTGCGCAGGGCGCACCCCGCGGCCATCGGGCTGGTGGCAGGCTTGATGGATACTGGAACAAGATTGTGGAGGATTTTGCAAGAGGCTCTGCCTTTTATCGTGGCCCGGAGCGGGCCGGTGGGCTGTCGTTGGAGGCTATGCCACGGGCCGCCCGGGGTCTGTTCGCCAGCGAACATTGGGCCCTGTCACGGCGCATCGACGCACGGTCCCCGACACGTCAGGTTCTGAAAGCACGCCGGCCAGGGAGCTGTGCAGCCGTCGTCTTCTGCCCAGCGGCGCCACGGTGCCGGTCCTGCATGTGCAGGCCCGGGGCGTGCGTTCAAGGGGGACAGCGCCACGGGCCTGTGCCGGCGGGCCGCCGTGATCGCCCGGTCTGCCCGGCGTCGGCGGGTGGCAGCCGCGACCGCGTGCTGTATCGTGACCCGGGTCCCTGTTCGGGGTCCGGCTTCATGGCCCTGGAGGGGCATGGCCACAGCCCACCCGTAAAAGGAGAAACCATTGCCTGGTACAGGCCCGCCGTCGCCAGCGCACAACCGACTGCTCGATGCACTGCCGGGGGACGTCCAGGCAAGGGTCTTCCCCGACCTGGAACAGGTGTCGCTCGCCCTCGGCGAGGTGCTCTACGAATCCGGCGATACCCTGCGCCATGTCTACTTCCCCACCGACTGCATCATTTCACTGCTCTACGTGATGGAAAACGGGGCCTCGGCGGAAATCTCGGTGGTCGGTTACGAGGGCATCGTCGGCATCGCTCTGTTCATGGGCGGGGAGAGCACCCCCAGCCGGGCCATCGTCCAGAGTGCGGGAACGGCTTTCCGCTTGCCGGGCCAGCGGCTGAAGGACGAATTCAACCGCCACGGCAGTCTGCAGGTGCTGATGCTGCGCTACACGCAGTCGCTGCTGACCCAGATGGCACAGACAGCCGTATGCAACCGCCACCACAGTATCGACCAGCAATTGTGCCGCTGGCTGCTGATGTCGCTGGACCGCCTGCCTGACAACCATCTCATCATGACGCAGGAGCTCATCGCCAACATGCTCGGCGTGCGTCGCGAGGGCGTGACCGAGGCGGCGGGAAAGCTGCAACGGCTAGGCGCGATCGAATACAAGCGCGGCGCCATCACGGTACTCAACCGCCCACTGCTCGAGGAGCTGTGCTGCGAGTGCTACCTGGTGGTCAAGAAAGAGACAGAGCGTCTGCTGCCGTATCTCGGCCAGGCGCCGGACTGACGCCGCCCGGGCGGCCCCGTCACCGGCCTTGGTGCGCCAGCGAACAGACTCCTCCCCCCCGCCATGGCTACAGTGCCGGCTCAGCCACCGCGGCGCCGGCGTCCGGCGTCGCCCTGCCCCGCCTGGAGCCCATGTCCGTGAAGTTGAGCTTTCCCAACCCCAGCCGCAGTTTCGACGAGCAAGCCCGGCGGGTCCGGTTCTGGGGCTATGACCGCGCCATCGAAGTATCCTTTTTCGTCGACAGCTCAGCGCTGCAGCGGCTTCGCCCGAACCTCGAGGCCGCCGAAGCCGGGTTTCTGCTGGCCTTCGATGAAGCGCGCCGCGAAATCGAGGGGGCGGCCGACAAGGCCTATACCAGCGGCCGCCGCGCCAAGGGTACCTACGCCTACGTGCTGACCGCAGCGGATTTCTGAGCCCCGGGGCCCGCCTGGTGGCTGCGCACCGTCGGCGAAATCACGGCGATCGCCAGCACGCAGCCAGGCGGGTCTGCGTGATCCTGCGGGGTCTGCCGGCACGGAGGCCGGACCCTACCGGGCCCGGCCCATGATGCGCGTATAGGTGGTGCTGTCGAGCGCGTAGCAACCGCAGGCGGTCGCTTCCAGGCCACCTCTGTCCAGTATCGTGATGTGGCCACGTCGATAGCTGATCAGTTTGCGCAGTTGCAGGTCCCCGGCAGCCTTGGTCACGCCGACGCGCCGCACGCCCAGCATGCAGGCCAGGAATGCCTGCGTGCCATGAAACCCGTCTGCCCGGGCACGGTCATGCGTCATCAGGAGCCAGCGTGCGAGGCGCGCCTCGACCTGGTGAAATCGGCTGCACACGGCCGTCTGCGCCAGCTGGCTCATCAGCACGAACAGGTAGCGCTTGAGGATGCCGTCCAACGCGCCGCTTTGCCGGAGCTCCCTCCGGAACCGCGCCACAGGCATGCGCAAGGCCATGCCGTCGCCTTGGACCAGCGCTTGCAGCGGAGCGCTGGACATGCCCAGCACGAGGGAGCTTCCGAGCATGCCCTCACTGCCGAGCAGCCCCACCTGCAGGGGTGTCCCCTTGCTGCTGGCCGAGGTCAGCGCAATAACGCTGCCAACAGGAAAGTACAGGTAGGCGATGCGCTCACCCGGCTCGGCCAGGACCTCCCCCATCGTCAGGTCCACATGCCTGCAGCCGGCGAGGAAACGCTGCAGGTCCGTGGCTGGCAGTCTGGCCAGCAACAGGTTGCCGGGGCCGAGGCGGCCGGTTGCCGTTGCCATGGGAGCAGTCTCCGGCCCGCTTACAGCTTGCTGAACAACCACAACGCGGCGCCGCCCGGCCCCCCTCGCCGACTGGCCAGGTCAACCGGGGCCGGGGCGCCACGGCGCCCGGGGCGGCACCCCGGGGGCAGAAGCACAAACCCGCGCGCAGGTCCGGTACCGGTTGCCACACCGGGCGCGTCGGCTTCAGGCCGGCCGCTCATGACGGGGCTCCGATGCTCGCGGACGCTTGTCTGTAACGGTATGCATGCATGGGTTTCATCGTGAGGGCCTCCATTGACGCCTGTGAACGGGCAGTGTGCTGCACAGCCCCGACAACGGCGGTGCGCTAGCGAACATTGCCGCCCAGTCAGCGACCTGCCTGCCCGGCGGTCAGGACCAAACCCGGAAACACGGCGGTGGCGAGACCGGCACTGCACCGGCGACATCGCCGCCGGCCGGGGCCGGCGACCGCCACCTCAGCCCGCGCCGCGGCCTTGCGTTCGCCAGCGCACAGACAGGAGAGGCTTCGCAGCCGACACTGCGCCCTGCCGCATTGAGCCCTCGCCGTAGTCGTAGCAGACAGGTCCGAACGGTCCGCCCGTTACCGCAGCACCAGAGCAGCCCCGCCCCGTATGCGTTGCCTTCGTGCACGGGCCGGACACCTGGCCGGTGGCCGGGCTGGCAGCCTGCATGATGTGATCTCGGGCACCGCTCTGCCTGACGCACGTATGCCGGGGCAATTGCAGCCGTCGCTTCACCGTCCTGCCATTTGGCGTTGCAGCTCCAGGCAAGGTCAGCGATCCGGCCGGCCCGCCTGCCGCGTTGCCTCCCGTGTCGAGCGACGCGAAGCCACCACCCGGCACCCCTGCAACGGCGACGGCGACTGCGCCGCAGCGGCAGTAGCCGAGGCCGGCACCACGGCACCCACTGTGCCCACACCCTGAACGGCGCGGCAGCAAGGCCAGCGCCCGGAGTCACGAAGACATGCACGCCCTCAAACCCGCCAACGACAGGCCGCTGCGTCGCAGACGCTCTGATCGGCCTTTGAAACCCAGGCCCCTGGCC
>CAYGQN010000223.1:4926-7158 GCA_964351795.1 uncultured Gammaproteobacteria bacterium | reverse complement strand
ATCCTCGATGCCGATGATCGCCAGGCCTTCTTCCGCCTGCGCCGGAGCCTGCGCCTTCGGCTGCGTCTTTGTGCCCCCGGTGCGCTCGAGGTCCTCGCGCGAGGCATCGATGATGGCCTGCACCGCCTTCGGATCGACCCGCGTGAGCAGCGGCTCGTAGGCGGCGATGGCATGGTCGAGCAGCACGCTGCCCGCATCGGCCCAGCACAGCGGTTCAATCCGCAGAAAGGCCTCCACCTTCTCGGCCGTGGCCGGCAGCACGGGCTTGAGGTACAGCATCAGCAGGCGGAAGGCATTGATACCGGTGGTACACACCGCCTGCACCTCGGCCTCGCGGCCGGCCTGCTTCGCCAGTTCCCAGGGTTTGCGTTCGTCGATGTACTGGTTGGCCTTGTCCGCCAGCGCCATGATGATGCGCACGGCTCGCGAGAACTCGCGCTGGTCGAAAGCGCCGGCAATGGCTTCGGCCTCCGCGGCCATCTCGTCGATGAGTCCGGGACGATCCAGGCTCTCGCCCAGCCGGCCGTCGAAGCGGCTGCTGATGAACTTGGCGCAGCGGCTGGCAATGTTGACGAACTTGCCAACCAGGTCGGAATTCACGCGCTGGCTGAAGTCCTCGAGGTTGAGATCGATGTCCTCGACACGGGCGCTGAGCTTGGCGGCGAAGTAGTAGCGCAGGTACTCGGGATTCAGGTGGTCCAGGTAGGTGCGCGCGGTGATGAAGGTCCCGCGGGACTTGGACATCTTCTGGCCGTTGACGGTAAGGAAGCCGTGCGCGAACACGCCGCTCGGGGTGCGCAGGCCGGCGCCGTGCAGCATGGCCGGCCAGAACAGGGTGTGGAAGTAGACGATGTCCTTGCCGATGAAGTGGTACATCTCGACGTCGCTGTCGGGGCGGATGAAGGCCTCGAAATCCTCGCCGCTGCGCTCGCACCATTGCTTGAGGCTGCCGAGGTAACCGATGGGCGCGTCCAGCCACACGTAGAAGAACTTGCCGGGTGCGTCCGGGATCCCGAAGCCGAAGTAGGGCGCATCGCGGGAGATGTCCCAGTCCTGCAGCCCGGCCTCGAACCACTCATCGAGCTTGTTGGCGATTTCGCTCTGCACCCCGGTGCGCTGCATCCACTCGCGCAGCATCTGCTCGAATTCACCAAGCCGGAAGAAATAGTGCTCGGACTCACGCTCCACCGGTGTGGCGCCGGTGAGCACCGACACCGGGTCGATGAGTTCGGTGGGGGCATAGGTGGCCCCGCAGACCTCGCAGCTGTCGCCGTACTGGTCCGGGGCCTTGCAGCGCGGGCAACCGCCGCGGATGAAGCGATCCGGCAGGAACATCTGCTTTTCCGGGTCGAAGGCCTGCCGGATGGTGCGCACACTGATGTAGCCGGCCTCGCGCAGGCGGGCATAGATCATCTCCGCCACCGCGCGATTCTCCGGCGAATGCGTGCTGTGGTAGTTGTCGAAGTCCACGCGGAAGCCGGCAAAATCCCGCCGGTGCTCGCCCTCGACACGCTCGATCAGCGCCTCCGGCGTGATGCCCTCGGCCTCGGCGCGCAGCATGATGGGGGTGCCGTGTGCATCATCCGCGCACATGTAGGCGACACGATGACCGCGCCCGCGCTGGAAGCGCGCCCAGATGTCGGTCTGGATGTATTCCACCAGGTGCCCGATGTGAATGGCGCCGTTGGCATAGGGCAAGGCGCTGGTAACGAAGATTTTTCTTTTCTGTTCAGACATTTGGCTAGTCAAAAACAACCTTTCAGGGGCGCCCGGAGCGCTGGGCGTCGGGCACCGGGGCGGCACCGGCGCCGGGGCCGATAGTGTAAACTTGCGCGTCCTTGCAAGTCAGGTACCGCAGAGCAATGCCAGCGATGAATCCCGATGCCCTCAACGAAGCCGTCCGCGCCCGCGCGGCCGGCATCAACGATCCGTACACCGGCACCGACCTGGTCAGTGCGGGCAACCTTGGCACACCGCAGACGGACGGTACCACGCTGACCGTACCGCTGACCCTCGGCTACCCCGCCGGCGAGCACGGCGAAGCACTGGCGGCCGAAGTCCGCGCGGCCCTGGCCGGCCTGGAGGGAATCGACAAGGTGCAGATCACCGTCGCCACGAAAATCACCGCCCACACCGTGCAGAAGGGTGTGAAACGCCTGGCCGGCATCAGCAACATCATTGCCGTGGGCTCGGGCAAGGGCGGCGTGGGCAAGTCCACCACCTCCACCAACC
>CAYGQN010000223.1:0-4916 GCA_964351795.1 uncultured Gammaproteobacteria bacterium | reverse complement strand
GTTTCTTGCCGTCCCTGGTGTCCGGCCGGCCGGACACCAGGGACGGCAAGAAACTCGAGCCCATGCTGAGCTACAACATCCAGGCCATGTCCATCGGCAATCTCATCGAGGAGGACACCCCGATGATCTGGCGCGGGCCGATGGTCACCAGCGCCCTGCAGCAACTGCTGAACGACACCCAGTGGCGGGACCTCGACTACCTCATCGTCGACCTGCCGCCGGGCACCGGCGACATCCAGCTCACCCTGTGCCAGAACATCCCGGTCAGCGGCGCCATCATTGTCACCACGCCCCAGGACATCGCCCTGCTCGATGCACGCAAAGCATTGAAGATGTTCGAGAAGGTGGACGTACCCGTGCTGGGCATCGTGGAGAACATGAGCACCCATATCTGCAGCAACTGCGGCCACGAGGAACCCATCTTCGGCAGCGGTGGTGGCCAGGCCATGGCCACCCAGTACGGTGTCGACCTGCTTGGCCAGCTGCCGCTGGACATCAGCATCCGCGAAGGCGTGGACAGCGGCCGACCGACCGTGGCCATGCAACCGGATTCGCCCATTACCCGCACCTACATCGAGATTGCCCGCCGGGCCAGCGCCAAGCTGTCATTGCGCGCCCGTGACTACTCGGCGCGCTTCCCGGAAATCGTCATCGAGAACAGCTGAGCAGGAAGCCGACCGTGACCATAAAGTCCGACCGCTGGATCCGGCGCATGGCCGCCGAGCACGGCCTCATAGAGCCTTTCGAGCCCGGCCAGGTCCGCATGTGCGGGGACAAGCAGGTGATCTCCTACGGCACCAGCAGCTATGGCTACGACGTGCGCTGCGCCGGCGAGTTCAAGGTGTTCACCAACATCAACTCGGCGGTTGTCGACCCGAAGGCCTTCGACTCCTCCAGCTTCGTCGACATCATTGCCGACGTATGCATCATCCCGCCCAATTCCTTCGCGCTGGCGCGCACCGTCGAGTATTTCCGCATCCCGCGCCGCGTGCTCACCATCTGCCTGGGCAAGTCCACCTATGCGCGCTGCGGGATCATCGTCAACGTGACTCCGCTGGAGCCGGACTGGGAGGGCCACGTGACCCTGGAGTTCTCCAACACCACCCCGTTGCCCGCGCGCATCTACGCCAACGAGGGCGTCGCGCAGGTGATATTCCTGGAGTCGGACGAGGACTGCGAGGTTTCCTACCGCGATCGCGGCGGCAAGTACCAGGGCCAGCAGGGCGTCACGCTGCCCCGCGCCTGAGGGCAGGCGCCCCCGATCAGTCCGGGGTCATCCGGGACGCACGAAGCACCAGCGACTGCTTGCCGAGCACGTGCTGCACCAGCAGGTCGCGGTCGCTCTCGCGAATCACCTCGAACATCACCGCGACGCGGTGCCAGCCCTGGGATTCATCGCTGGGGCGGCAGTCCACCACCCGGCCGAAGGCGCGCAGGTAACGGTACGAGGGCAACAGCACCAGTTCCACCTCGACCTGCGTATCCGGCGCCAGCGCCGAGCGCGACTCCACCGCGAAGCCACCGGCACTGAGGTTGACGACCTGTTCGGGCAGGGGTCCGGCATCGGCGCTGCCGTCGGTGACCACGGTGCGCACCATGCGCTCGAGGAGGCTGAGCTTGCGGTTCCTGAGTGGCAGCGCGGTGGCGAGCGCGGCGTTGGCGCTGCTGATGCCGGCCAGCTGCTGTTGCAGCTGGGCATCGATGCTGAGGAGCAGATCGTCAACGCGCTCGCGGGGCGCATCACCCTGCTGCAGCGCCCGTATCGCCTGCTCGCGTTCACCTGCCTCGATGACGCGCATGCCCAGCATGGCGCGCTCGTTGATTCGAAAGTAGTCACGCCGCTCGGCGGCAACGGCGGAGATCGCCTCGTTTGCTGCTGTCATGATCCTCTCCCGGTGTACCCGGCCTCAGCCTCGCTCGTTCGTTTCCGGGCCGATGGGCTCGATGATCTCGATGGTTTCAACACCCGCGGCCTGGCCTTCGCCGGCGGCGCCAGCGGCGCCAGCGGGCCTGGCGGCACCCGGCCCGAGGCTGCCGGCATCCTGTTCAATCGCGGCCGGGTCCCAGCCCTTGCGCCCCTGGATGATGGTCATCTCCACACGGCGGTTCAGGGCCCGGTTGGCGGCGGAGTCATTCGGCACGAGGGGGTGCGCATCGCCATGGCCCTCCACCATGAAGCGCTCCGGTTCGAGCGCCGAGCCTGCCAGCAATTCGTGCACCACGGTCACCGCGCGGCCGGCCGACAGCTCCCAGTTGGAGCGGAACCGTTCGGTGCTGATGGGCAGGTTGTCGGTATGGCCGGCGACGACGACCTGCCCCTCGACATCCTCCAGGGCCTGCTGCAGTTTTCGCAGCACCGGCAGGAAACCGCCTTTGAGCATGGCCTGGCCGGAGGGGAATGAGCCCTTCTCGCGGATGCGGATGCGGATGCTCGAACCCTCGGTTTCCACCTGGATCATGCCCTCGGCGATCTCGTCGGCCAGCGCCGCCAGCAACTGCTCGGCATCGGCGACCGTCTTTGCCTCCAGTGCCGCGTTCCCATCGGCTGCCTGCAGCCGTGATTCCGATTCCGGAGAGCTGTCCTCGACGTCGTGATCGGTCTGCTGTTCCTCGACGTAGGCGTCGGTGAACTCCAGGGTCTGCTTCATGTCATCGGTGGTCTGCTGGCGCACTTCGTTGATGACCGTGGGCACGGGCCGGCCGGCACTGAACTCCTGGGCGATGATACTGGTGCCCTTGGGCACGTCATCGGCTTTCACCTCGCGCTGCACCCCGAAGGCGAATTTCATCGAGCCGGCCACCTGCTTGTATTTCTCCAGGTCCATCTCGGAGAACGACAGCAGCAGGACGAAAAAGCACATCAGCAGGGACATCAGGTCCGCGAAGGTCATCACCCATGCGGGCGCACCGGCGTCTTCCTTCTTCCTGCGCGGGGCGTCAGCCACGGGTCAGGCCGCGCTTTCCGCTGCCTCGGTCTCACGCTTGGAGCCGGGCAGGTAGGTCTTGAGCAACTCCTCGATGACGCGCGGGTTACGCCCTTCCTGGATGCCGCTCAGGCCGTCGATGATCATGGACTTGATCATCTGTTCCTCGGCTGATCGCAGGGCCAGCTTGTCCGCGATCGGCAGCGCGAACATATTGGCGATCATGGCGCCGTACAGCGTGGTGAGCAGCGCCACTGCCATGGCCGGGCCGATGGACTTGGGATCGTCCATCGCCGAGAGCATCTGCACCAGGCCGATGAGTGTTCCAATCATGCCCATGGCGGGGGCCGAGTCGCCGATGGATTTGAATATCTTCTGCCCCAGGTCGTGACGCTCCACGGTCATGTTCATTTCCGCGGTCAGCGTCTGACGAACCACTTCGGGTTCGTAGCCGTCCACCATCATCTGGATGCCCTTCTTCAGGAACGGGTTCTCCGTTTCCCTGCCCTCCAGCGACAGCAGCCCGCCCTTGCGGGCCTGGTTGGCCATTTCCACTGCCTCGACGATGAGCTGCTGGGGGCTGTCCATCTTGTTGAAGAAGGCCTTCATTGCAATCTTGAAGGCGCCGAAGAACTGTCCCATGGAGAACTTCATCAGCACGGCGCCGACCGTGCCCCCGACAACCACCAGCATCGACGGCGCGTTGATGAACACCAGTGCGCTGCCACCGATGAAAATGGCGCCGATGATGATGCCGGAGCCCCCGAGCAGCCCCAATAGCGTGGCAAGATCCACAGACGAGCTCCTTTTTGTTTTCCTAACACACTGATCCGGATATCTTTCCCGGTGCTGCGCAACTCCGCTTGCAGGTGCCCCGGGTACCGCCCCCTGTATCGGGCGCGAGGGGCGATTCTTTAATGCACTGCCGCAGGTTTTTCCGGGCATGGCCGACCGGCCAACCGAGCCGCTAGAATCGGCCGCCTTGCCATTGCAGCGGTGTGCCGATGAGCCTGTTACCGATATTCGTGGACCTTGCCGGGCGCGATTGCCTTGTCGTCGGTGCCGGCGAGGTTGCAGCGCGGAAGATCGACCGCCTGCTGCGCTGCCGGGCCGTTGTCCGGGTGGTCGCGCCGGAGGCCTGCGGGCAGGTGGCGGACTGGGCGGCAGCCGGGCAGCTGACACTCATCCGGCGTCCGTTCACCGAGGCTGACCTCGATGGCGCCTGGCTGGTGTATGCAGCCACCGCCGATACGGAACTGAACGGCCGGATCTCCACACTGGCCGGCGAACGCCGGCTGCTGGTCAACGTGGTGGATGATCCTGCGAACTGCAGCTTTCTCACCCCCTCGATCCTCGACCGTGACCCGGTGCAGATCGCCATTGGCACCGGCGGGGCATCCCCGGTCCTGGCGCGCCTGCTGCGCGCGCGCCTGGAAACGCTGATCCCGGCCGCCTACGGCGATATCGCCCGCATCATGGCGGGGTTCCGCGAGCGGGTTGCCGCGGCCATCAACGACGGCCGCCAGCGCCGCCGGTTCTGGGAGGAGGTGCTGCAGGGCCCGATTGCCGAGATGCTGTTCGCGGGCCGGCAGGCCAGTGCCATGGCCGCGCTGGAGACGGCACTTGCGGATTTCGCCGGCCCGCAGCGGCAGGTGGCCACCGGCGAGGTCTACCTGGTGGGCGCCGGGCCGGGTGATCCGGACCTGCTCACCTTCCGCGCCCTGCGCCTGATGCAGCAGGCCGACATCGTATTCTATGACCGGCTGGTGTCGGCACCCATCCTCGACCTGGTCCGCCGCGATGCCGAGCGTGTCCATGTGGGCAAGGCGCGGGACCGCCACCTGGTGCCACAGGGCGAAATCAATCGCCTGCTGGTCGAGCATGCCCGGGCCGGGCAGCGCGTGCTGCGCCTGAAGGGTGGCGACCCGTTCATCTTCGGCCGTGGCGTATCAGGTCACCGCAGAATTCCCGCAAGGCCTTCAGCCCCATGTA
>CAYGQN010000222.1:0-7169 GCA_964351795.1 uncultured Gammaproteobacteria bacterium | reverse complement strand
TTGCGGGGCGCATCGACGAGCGGCCTGTGCGGCCCGCCCTGGCCAACCTGCTGGCGCCCGATGCAGCGCCCGATGCAGCGCCCGACAGCATCGTGGTTCCCCTGCGGTCGCAGCCCGCCGCGCCACCGCCGCGCGCTGCCGGCCTGCGGCCACCGCTGGCGCTGGCGGCGAGCATCTGCCTAGCGGCTGTCGTGCTGCTGGTCTACTCCTCCCACTACGATGGCCGTGCACCTGCCGGCGAGCGGGGGCTGGCCATCGGCCCGCTGCCGCAAGGCAGCGCATTGGCCCGCGCCCTGGAGCACACGCCCTCTGCAAAGCAAGTGGCCCTGGCGGGCGACACGGCGGGTTCCTTTCGCGCCCTGTTGACGTTCCGGGATCCGGACGGGCGTTTCTGCCGCGAGTTCGAGCAGGCCGCCTCGGCGATGGCATCACGGGGGATCGCCTGTCGCGCCAGGAGCAGCGCGGGTGCTGACGCACCGTGGGAGGTAGTGCTCGTGGGGCCATCGGCGCCGTCAGCCGCGGCCGATACCGCCTTCCGGCCGGCCGCTGGCGAGGATGCCGGCAGCTACAGCCGGCAGGTGGACGCCATGATCGCGGAGGGCCCCTTCGGCGCCGCGCAGGAAGCCGCAACCATGGCTTCGGGCTGGCAGGCCGGGCAGGACGCCCACTGACGCCCGCCGGGCGCCTGCACAGCCACCCGTTCACCCGGCGTGCCCCACCGCGCGCCATCCGCACAGGCCGCTCGCGGGAGCCTGCTCACGACAAGCGCCAGGCCTCGGTGACGGCGGACATGTGCCCCGCGGTATTGGCCTGCTCGACGCCGTGGCGAATCCGCTGCAGCAGTTCGAACTCCTTGTTTCGTATACCGTGCTTGCCCCCGGCCTTGCGCCCTGGTGACCACGGCCATTGAATTGATGTCTGCCATGTCCTGCGAGGATCAGGGGGGCATCTGTCAGCCGTATGACATCGATCAGTGTCGATCGGGTGGCCGTGCAGTGAAGATGATCCCCGTGAACACTGGAACCAAGTACCAGCCCGGCAATCAGGGAGGCAATGGCGCGCGGCGAAGCGCCGCCATGGCGATGATGGCAGCCACAGCCGACGGCCAGGGCGTAGTCTGCGCGGTGCAGGGCCCGGTGCTGGACGTGCGCTTTGCCGGGCAGACCCTGCCGGCGCTCAACGAAGCGCTGCAGGTGCAGGCCGCGGACCACGTGGTGACGGCCGAGGTACAGCAGCACGTGGACCGGCAGACGGTTCGTGCGGTGGCGCTGGAATCCACGGCGGGCCTCGCCCGCGGCGCCGTTGTGCATGCGACCGGCAGGCAGGTCAGCGTGCCCTGCGGCGATGAACTGCTCGGCCGGGTGGTCGATGTGCTCGGCAGGCCGCTGGACGGCGGTGCGTCGCCCTCGGGCCGCGCTGCGCCCATCCACGCGTCGCCACCGCCGCTGGCGCAGCAGAAGGCGGCCTACGAACTGTTCGAAACCGGTATCAAGGTCATCGACCTGCTGGCGCCGCTGGCCCGCGGCGGTAAGGCGGCCATGTTCGGCGGCGCGGGCGTCGGCAAGACGGTGCTGGTCATGGAGTTGATCCGCCGCATGGTGACCGGTTACGAGGGTATCTCCGTGTTCGCCGGCATCGGCGAGCGTACGCGCGAGGGCCACGAACTGCTGTTGCAGATGCGCGAGTCCGGGGTGCTGGAGCGCAGCGTTCTCGTGTTCGGGCAGATGAACGAGTCACCGGGTGCGCGCTGGCGCGCCGGCGCCACGGCGCTGACGATTGCCGAGCACTTCCGGGACAGGCAGGGGCGCAACGTGCTGCTGCTGATGGACAACGTCTTCCGCTTCGTCCAGGCCGGCGCCGAGGTGTCCGGCCTGCTGGGGCGACTGCCGTCGCGGGTGGGCTACCAGTCGACGCTGGCCTCGGAGGTGGCCGGCCTCGAGCAGCGCATCGTGTCGGTGGCCGGGGCGACGGTGACTTCCATCCAGGCGGTGTACGTCCCCGCGGACGACTTCACCGACCCCGCCGTCGCGGAGATCTTCGGTCACGTGGACAGCAGTATCGTCCTGTCGCGCAGCATTGCCGCCGAGGGCGCGTACCCGGCGGTGGACCCGCTGCTGTCGTCCTCGGCCCTGCTCGACCAGAGCGTCGTCGGTGACGCGCACTTCCGGGTGGCCGAGGCGGTGCGCGAGACGATTGCCCGCTACCGCGAGCTGCAGGACATCATCGCTCTGGTCGGCATGGAAGAGCTCACGGCCGCCGATCGCGCCACGGTGCGCCGGGCACGTCGACTGCAGCGTTTCCTGACCCAGCCCTTTGCGGTCACGGAGGCATTCACGGGGATGGGCGGAAGGACGGTGCCGGTGACAAAGACAATCGAGGGCTGCAGCGCAATACTGGAAGGGGTCTGCGACGACTGGGCCGAGCGATCACTGTTCATGGTCGGTGACCTTGACGAGGCACGGTCCCGGGAGCAGCGGGCCGCCGCGCAGGCGGGGCCTGCTTGAGGCTGGAGATTTCCACGCCCGCGGGCATTGCCGTGCAGGAGCCGACACTGGCATCGCTGCGGGCCGAGGACGCCAGCGGCAGCTTCGGCATCCTCCCGGGGCATGCGGATTTCATCACGGTGCTGGCCGTGTCCGTCCTGTCCTGGGTCCGCCAGGACGGCGGTCATGCCTACTGTGCCGTTCGCGGCGGAGTGCTCCGCGTCTCCGGCGGCGCGCGTATCGACGTTGCCAGCCAGGAGGCAGTTCCCGGCGAGGATCTCGCCTGCCTGGAGCAGCAGGTGCTTGCGCGGCTGCGCGACGACGACGAGCAGGCACGCGAGGCGCGTACCGACGCGCGCCGCTTGCACCTGGCGACCGTGCAATCCCTGGTGCGTTATGCACGGCCACCGTCCTTTGCCGCAGCGTCGGCCGGTGAACCTCTGGAGGTGGGCCATGAACAGGACCAGTGACGATCACCTGGCCCGTGCCGCGCGGCAGCGCCATGCCCGCTACGAACGCTGGCAGGCGGAGGGCGAATCATCGCTTGGGCGGAACCTGGCGATGATCGGTGCCTATGGCTGGCTTGTCGTCATCCCGGCCGTGGGCGGCGCATTGCTGGGCCGCTGGCTCGATACCCGTCTGGGCACGGGGATCACGGCCAGCGCCGCCCTGGTGCTGCTCGGTGCCGGCGCGGGCCTGTGGATGGTATGGCTGCGGATGAACGAGGATCGGCTGCCATGATCGCCGAGGCGCGGTCATGAGCGGTATTGCCACGAGCGGCGCCGAGGGCTGGAGGCTGCTGCTCGGGTTTCCCGCAGGTGCAGTGCTTGCGTGGCTGCATCTCGCCGGGCTGTCCTTGAACCTGCGGCTGTACCTGGCACCGGTGCCGGGCTGGCACGCCATCTCGCTGCATGCGCTGAGGTTCGGTGCGGTTGCCGCCGCTTTCACCCTGGCCGCCTGCTCGGGCAGCGGCGTATTGCTGGCGGTGCTCGCCGGCTTCAGTCTGGGCCGGGTGGCGGCCATGAGGCACTACCGATGACCGATTCTCCGCTGCTTGCGCCGGTGCTGTTCCAGCTCTGGAAGCTGCCGGTCACCGCGCCGCTGGCCGGCTCGGTTGCCGTGTCCGGCGTGCTAGTCCTCGGCGCGGCGCTGGCCTCCCGTCGCCTGCACAGTCGACCGTCGCGCTGGCAGAGCGCGCTTGAGATCCTGGTGCTTGGCATTGAGGGGCAGTTGCGCGAGATCATGCACACCGACCCGCGACCTTACCTGCCGCTGCTCGGGACACTTTTCCTGTTCCTGCTGACGGCGAATCTGTCCGGGCTCCTTCCCGGAGTCACACCGCCGACTGCCTGGATCGAAACCGCTGCCGCCCTGGCCGCCGTCGTTTTCTTCTCCACGCACTGGGTCGGGATCCGCCAGCGTGGCGTCGGCGGATACCTGCGAGGCTACCTGCAACCGCGCTGGTTCATGCTGCCGCTGAACCTGCTGTCCGAACTCACGCGCACCTTCTCCCTGATGGTGCGCCTGTTCGGCAACATGATGAGCGGGCACTTCCTTATCGCCGTCGTGGTCTCGCTCGCCGGCCTGCTGGTGCCGGTTCCACTGATGGCATTGGAACTGCTCACCGGCGTTATCCAGGCCTACATTTTCACCGTGCTGTCGGCCGTGTTCATCGCGGCGGCCGCCGGCGCCACAGAAAGGAGTTGAGCCAGCATGACAATCGAGATGATGAGCATTATCGGCGCCGTGATTGCGGTGGCCTTCGGGGCCATCGGCCCGGCGCTTGGAGAAGGGCGCGCGGTCGCAGCCGCCATGGATGCGATTGCCCGTCAGCCAGAGGCGGCGGGCAGTATTTCCCGGACTCTGTTCGTTGGCCTTGCGATGATCGAGACCATGGCGATCTACTGCCTGGTTATCGCGCTGCTCATCCTGTTCGCGAACCCCTTCACCGCATGAGTGCCCGCTGCGCTGCCTGCCTGCCAGCGTTCGGGCGGTGGGGCGGACGCCGTCAAGACGGGGGTGACCGGCCTTGAGCATCGACTGGTGGACCCTGGGCCTGGAGCTCGTGAATTTCCTGGTGCTCGTGTGGTTGCTGGAGCGACTGCTCTACCGGCCGGTGCTCGGCGTGCTCGATCGTCGCCAGGCCGAGGTTTCGCGCCTGCGCGACGCGGACACTGCCGCCCGCGAGGCGCTGGCGGCGGAGCGCCGGCAGGTCGAGGCCGAGCGCGCTGGTCTCGCCACGCAACGCGAGGGCGCGCTGGAGGAGGCCCACCGGCTTGCGGCGGCGGAGCGCGCGCAGGCTCGGACCGAAGCCCAGGAGGAAATGCAGCGCCTGCTGGCCGACGGACGCGAGCGCCTGGCCGCGGAACGGGCCGAGGCGGCCTCGGTTCTGCAGGCCAGGGGCGTGGAAATCGGCATCGCCATCGCGCGCGGACTGCTCGAGCGCAGCCAGGGCAGCGCCCCTGTGGCTGCGTTCCTGGCGGCTGCCTGCGAGCGGGTCCAGAACATGGACGCGGAACAGCGGCGGCACCTGCTCGCGGCGGAGGGGGAAGCCGTGCCCGTGCGGGTGGTCACGGCAGAGGCGCTGGATCGTCCCCGGCGCGATGACTGCAACGCGAGGCTCGAATCCGCATTGGGGTATCCGGTGACCAGCAGCTTCGAGGTCGAACCCGCGCTCATCGCGGGCCTGGAGGTGCATTTCCCGGGCCTGGTGCTTCGGCATTCCTGGCGCGATGCGCTCGAGGCAATCCAGGCTTCGCTGCAGGCGGCATCCACGACGCAGCCGGAGGCCGGCGATGACACTGGCTGAGCAACTGGCCAGCTGGTCTCCGGACCTGGCCAGCGCCCTGGACGCGGCCGGCCCGCGCGTTGACGAGGCTGGCTGCATCGAGCGGGTTGGCGATGGCGTCGCCTGGGTCAGCGGGCTGCCATCGGCACGCCTGGACGAACTGCTGCGCCTGGCGGACGGGACGATGGCCATGGCCATGAGTCTCGGCGTCGACCGGATCGGCTGCCTCGTTCTCGGCGAGCCGGAAGCGGTAAGTGCCGGTGACACCGTCCATGCCACCGGCCGCCTCGCGCAGGTACCCGTGGGTGATGCGCTGTTCGGTCGCGTGCTGGACCCGCTCGGGCGGCCGCTTGACGGCGGCGCCGTACCGGCGGCCGAGACCTTCCTGCCAATCGAGCGTCCGGCACCGGGCATCATCGACCGCGACCTGGTCACCGAGCCGCTGTACACCGGTATCGCGGCCATAGACGCGATGTTTCCGATCGGCCGCGGTCAGCGTGAACTCATCATCGGGGACCGCTCCACCGGCAAGACCTCGGTTGCGCTGGAAGCGATCATCGCCCAGGCGCGAAGCGATGTTGCCTGCGTCTACTGCTCGGTCGGCCAGCGCTCGGCCAGCGTGCGCCAGGCGGTGGAGGCGGTGCGCAGCCACGGGCCCTTCGAGCGGACGGTGTTCGTTGTCGCGGAGGCCCAGGCCGCGCCCGGCCTGCAATGGATTGCACCTTACGCTGCCATGAGCATCGCCGAGCACCTGCGCGACCGCGGGGAAGATGCACTGCTCGTTATCGACGATCTCACCCGGCATGCGGCCGTCCATCGCCAGATCGCCCTGCTGCTGCGCCAGCCGCCGGGGCGGGAGGCCTACCCCGGGGATGTGTTCTGGCTGCATGCGCGGCTGCTCGAGCGGGCCGCCTGCCTGGGGCTGCCGCGCGGCGGGGGCTCGCTGACCGTGCTGCCGATCGCAGAGACCCAGGCGGGCAACCTCAGCGCTTACATACCGACCAATCTCATCTCGATCACCGACGGGCAGATCTATCTCGATGCCCGGCTGTTCGAGGAGGGTAACAAGCCGGCCGTGGATGTCGGGCGCAGCGTCAGCCGCGTCGGCGGGCGCACCCAGGTCAGTGCCATGCGGGAGCTTGCCGGCACGCTGCGGCTGGAATACGCGCAGTTCCTCGAGCTCGAGATGTTCACGCGCTTCGGTACCACGGCGGACGAACGGACCCGGGCGACTGTGGCCCGTGGCCGGCGCATCCGCACACTGCTGAACCAGCGTCGTTTCGCGCCGCTTCGCCCTGGCGTGCAGATGGCGAGCCTGCTGGCCGTGGCGCGTGACATCCTCGAGCGCCTCGACCTCGACGAGGTGGCACGTTTTCGCGACGCGCTGCCGGCGGTGCTGGAGGCGGACGCCGCGCGGATCCTCGCCCGACTGGAGAGCAGCGGCGAGCTGGAGACCGAGGATGCCGAGGCCCTCGAGCGGCTGCTCTCCGATCTCGCGGAAAGCCTTCTGGCCGAACGCGCGCCAGGGGAGCCGCCATGAGCGCAAGCCTGGAGCAGATCGGCCAGCGCGTGCACAGTGCGGACGAGATCCACGAGCTGTTCGGCGCCATGCGGGCCATGGCCGCTGTCCGTCTGCAGGAAGCGCAGGGCGCCCTGCCGGGCAGCCGGCGTTACGCCGACACCATCGCAATGGCACTGGCGGATATCCTGCCACTGGCGGGCCTGCCGCCGCCGCAAGCGGCGTGTCGGCCCCTGCTCATCGCCTTCATGCCCGAGCACGGCTTTGTCGGCGGACTGGTCGAGCGGCTGGCGACGCAGGCCATCGCCCATGCCGGGACCGGGCCGGTGCGGGCCCGCGGGGATCGCGGCGCCGACGTGCTGGAACAACACGGCGTGCG
>CAYGQN010000221.1:0-7264 GCA_964351795.1 uncultured Gammaproteobacteria bacterium | reverse complement strand
GTCGCGGTGCTCGCCGCTGGGCACCAGTTCGTCGAAGTACAGGGCCTCGGCGCTGTTGGTGGTGCCGCTGCCGACCTCGCGCGGGCCAATGACGATATTGCATACACGGTGCCGCTCCGGGCCCATGGCCAGCAGCAGGCACAGGTACTCGGCGTCGGTGCCCGAGGGCATCAGCACCAGCTCCGTGCCGGCCACCCGCAGGCGGGTCAGCAGGTACAGGCAATCGGCACGCACGTTCTCGAAGGCCTCGTTGATGGCCATGTGCATATCCTCGTCCTTGTCGAGGGCCTGCAGGCGGCGCAGTGCGCGCGCGGCGGCGTCGAAGCCGCCCTGGGAGATCGATGACGAAGTGCAGGACCCGAGCGGCACGGCATCGGGCCGGGGCAGGGGCGAGCAGCCGTACTTGTTCAGGCCCGTGACCGGGTCGAGGGAGCAGCGGCTGTCGGCGCCGAGCGTCAGCAGTTCAGGCAGGGAGCGCTTGCGAAACAGGGCCGGGTTGAATTCGTCCTGGGGGCCGGTCATTGGTTGGCATCGTCCGGATTTTTGCCGCAAGCTTAACATGGCGTTGCCGGCCGGCTTTCCCGTGCCGCGGCCCGGGCGCCATCTGCCCGCGGAGGGATGCGTGGACCGAACCGAGCGTTTCTACAAGATTGATCGCAGCCTGCGACAGCAGCGCGTCTGCACGATGGCGCAGTTGATGGAGGCGCTGGACGTCTCCCGCGCCACAATCAAACGCGACCTGGAATACCTGCGCGATCGCTTCAATGCGCCGATTGTCTGGGACCGCAGCCTCGGCGGTTACCGTTACGACCATGACAGCGCGGAAACGGAATTCCAGCTGCCGGGGCTGTGGCTCAATGCCTCGGAAGTCCATGCGCTGCTGGTGATGGACCACCTGCTCAAGCAGATGCAGCCCGGCCTGCTCGGCCCGCACGTGGGCCCGCTGCGCGAGCGCGTGCGTGGCCTGCTCGCCGCCGGTGATCATTCCGTGGAGGAGGTCGAGCGACGTATCCGCGTGCTGTCGGTGGGCTCGCGCAGCCTGAAGCTGGAGTGCTTCGAGGCCATTGCCAACGCGCTGCTGGACAGGCGCCGGATCCGCATCCGCCATTTCGACCGTCGCCAGGGGGACTACCACGAGCGCGAGGTGTCACCGCTGCGCCTGGTGCACTATCGCGACAACTGGTACCTCGATGCCTGGTGCCACTGGCGCCAGGGCCTGCGCACCTTCGCCGTGGATGCCATCGGCGAGGCGGTGCTGCTGGCCACCGCGGCGAAGTCGGTGTCCGACACCCAGCTCGATGCCGAACTCGGCAGCGGTTACGGGATTTTCTCCGGGGCGAGCGTGCAGCAGGCGCGGTTGCGCTTCAGCCCGGCGAGGGCCCGCTGGGTGTCCCGCGAGCACTGGCATCCGCAGCAGCGCGGCACCATCACTGCCGACGGCGGCTTCGAACTGGAGGTGCCCTACAGCGATGATCGCGAGCTGATCATGGACATCATGCGCCACGGTGGCGAGGTGGAGGTGCTCGCGCCCGCTGGGCTCCGCAAGAGGGTCAGGGCGGAGCTGCAGCGGGCGCTCGCACAATACGGGCAGGCGTAAGCCGTAAGCCTGACAGCCGGGCGCCGGGACAGGCAGTCGGGCGGGCGCTCGTGCAGGCACTGATGCAGGCCCCGGGCCGGGCACGCCTGCAGCCGGGCCCTCGAACCCCGGGCGGCGCGGGCTGGCGGCGCCCGGTGCGAGCGGCGGCCGGCCGGGTTCGCCATTGAAGCAGGCGACGAGCCCGCCGCCTGAGCCATCCACAGGCCATGCCCACGCGACGCACCGGCCCTGCCTGCAGCCCTGACTCAGCTGGGCCAGCCCTGCGCGGCCGGGGCATCGCGGGCGATGCCCTCGCTGGCGTGCTGAGCGGCCGCCGGGGCGGCGGGCGCATCCAGCAGGGCGATGGGGTCGATGCCGCTGGCAATGAGCAGCAGCACGGCCAGCAGGGAGAGAAAATGCTCCCGCAGCCCGGTACGCCGGCTTGACGGCGTGGGGGGCCGGGGCCGCTCGTACCGTGGGGACGGCTGCGGGAGACGAAGCTGCAATTGTTCGCTGGGCGCTTGTTCACTGGGCTCTGGCATGCTTGCTGGACCTTTGTTGTTGGTTTTGACCTGGGCTGTTGGCGACAGTGTGCCGGTGCCGGTGGCTCGCCAGATGAGCCTGCCGGCGAATGCCCGCGCCGCCCCTGCAGTGAGCCCGTCGGGCGCCTGCAGCGTGCTCGGGGCGGCGTGTATAGTGTGGAAAAATGGTGGCTGGAGACCGACTGATGCAGGTATTCGACAACAACGCAGAATCCATCGGCCGCACACCCCTGGTGCGGCTCAATCGCGTGCCCGGCGCCGATCGGGTCACCCTGCTGGCGAAGATCGAGGGGCGCAACCCCGCCTACTCCGTGAAGTGCCGCATCGGCGCCGCCATGATCTGGGATGCCGAGGCGCGCGGTGTGCTCAAGCCGGGCATGGAAGTGGTGGAGCCCACCAGCGGCAACACCGGCATCGCGCTGGCCTTCGTGTGCGCCGCCCGCGGCTACAAGCTCACCCTGACCATGCCCGACACCATGAGCCTGGAGCGGCGCAAGGTGCTGAAGGCCTTCGGTGCCGAGCTGGTGCTGACCGAGGGTGCCAAGGGCATGCCGGCGGCCATCCGCAAGGCCACCGAGATCGCCGAGAGTGATCCCGAGCGCTGGTACATGCCACAGCAGTTCTGCAACCCGGCCAACCCGGCCATCCACGAGGCCACCACCGGCCCGGAGATCTGGGACGACACGGACGGCGGCATGGATGTGCTGGTATCCGGCGTCGGCACCGGCGGCACCATCACCGGCATCTCGCGCTACTTCAAGAACAAGCGGGGCAAGGCGATCACGAGCATCGCCGTGGAACCCGAGGCAAGCCCGGTCATCAGCCAGCGCCTGGCAGGCCTGGAGAACAAGCCCGCGCCCCACAAGATCCAGGGCATCGGTGCCGGCTTTGTTCCCGACACCCTCGACCTGGCCATGGTCGACCGGGTGGAGCAGGTCAGCAACGAGGACGCCATCCGCTTTGCGCGCGAACTGGCCGTGCACGAGGGGATCCTGTGCGGCATATCCTGCGGCGCCGCGGCGGCGGTGGCCTCACGGGTGGCGCTGGAACCGGCCATGGCCGGCAAGACCATCGTCGTCATCCTGCCCGATTCCGGTGAGCGCTACCTGTCCAGTGTGCTGTTCGAGGACATCGAGGCCTGAGGGCCGGCTCGCGCCGGCGGCTTGCGCGCCTGGGGCACGGGCAGACGTTGTCGTCCGCCGCGCCCCGGCCTTGCGGTCGGCCTCCCCGGGCGGGCCGTAGGCGCCGTGCGTCAGAACCCGCCCGTCCGTGAACTGCTGAGTGCCGCGGAAATGGCCAGCCTGCGCCGGCGCAGCAGCCTGCGGGGCCTGTGGCAGGTGCTGCACGCCTGGGGTGTCATCGCGCTGGCGATGGTCGCCTTCGTGCTGTGGCCGAACCCGCTCAGCGGCCTGGTCGCCATCCTGGTGATCGGCAGCCGCCAGCTCGGCCTGCTGATCCTCATGCACGATGCGGCCCATAACGCTCTTGCCGCCAGCCCGTGGCTGAACCGGCTGCTGGGCCAGTGCCTGTGCGCCTGGCCGATGCTTGCCGACCTGCACGTGTACCGGCGCTATCACCTGCGCCATCATGCGCGCACGCAGCAGCCCGGAGACCCGGATGCGGTGCTCACCGATCACTATCCCATCAGCCGCGCCAGCCTGCGGCGCAAGCTGCTGCGCGACATCAGCGGCCGCAGCGGCCTGGCGCAGCGGCGCGAGCAGTTCCGCCAGGCCCTGGCCGGCGAGGACCTGGCCGGGCGGCTGCGGCACTTCGCCCACGCGCTTGGCCCGCAGCTCGCCTTCAACGCCGGCCTGTTCGGCCTGCTGGCCGCGCTGGGACACGGCTACCTTTACCTGCTGCTGTGGCTGCTGCCGATGCTGACCTGGCAGCAGCTGGTGTTACGGGTGCGCAACATCGCCGAGCACGCCATAATCCCGGACCGCGATGATCCGCTCCGCAATACGCGCACGACCATGGCCAACTGGCTGGAGCGCATGCTGGTCGCGCCCTACCAGGTGAACTACCACGGCGAGCACCACCTGGCCATGTGGGTGCCCTGTTACCGCCTGCCGGCGATGCGCCGCATGCTGGCCGCGCGTGGCATCACCGCACGCATGGAAACGCAGCCCTCCTACCGCGCCGTACTGGCCCTGGCGGCATCGCGCCCGGAGGGCAGCGGCGGTGGCAGCGGGGATGGGCCACGGCGGCGCGCCCTGGGTACCTTCTCCGGTGGCTACGACGCCGCCTGAGCCGCCCCCGCCGCGCTTCAGGCGGCGTCGATTGGCGGCAGCGGCGTGGCGTCCATGAAGCGGCGCAGGACGTTCTCGGTGATCCGCGAGACGTTGTTGTCGTAGTTGTTGTGGGCAAGGCTGCCGCACCAGGAGATGGAACTGCTGGAGAACATGCCGCCACCGCTGCGGGTGGGGAAGTAGGTCATGTCGGCGCGCACCTGGAAGTCCTCGCTGCCGAACAGGCCCGGGAAGTTGAACATGATCTCCTCGGCCACGTGCGGGTAGTTGTCGGAGTGGCCTTCACTGGCAGCGAGCAGGAGCGTTTCCGGCGGGGTACCCAGGGACAGGTCGTAGCGGTCCAGTTCCCAGCCTGCGGCACCGCCGCCGACGGTACCGAAATCGCCGATCAGCTCGTCCCTGCGAACACCGTCCATGATGAACGCGGCCGCCGGATGGGCGGCGTCGGACATCTGCCGGAAATACGATGAGCGATCGAAGCCCTCGGCCGTGAAGCCGGTGCCGAACAGCTTCTGCGGCGCCCGCGCCCGGGCGCGCCAGATTCCGCTGCGCTCGCCCGAGCACTGCAGGTAGTACTCCCCCGGCCGCGCCTGCCAGGCGCGCGAGCCGGTCTCGGCCTTGCGCACCTCGATGGTCCAGGGCTTCTCCGGATGCCAGGCGGTAATCCAGTAGAAACCGTTCGCACCGAGATACATGCCGCGGCCGCCGCTGCCGAGGTACTGCTCCCAGCCGTCGAGCATCTCGCTGCTGTAGTACTCCGGGTGCGTGCCGGTGAGCACGCACTGGTAGCGCGACAGCAGGGCGGCGCCTTCCTGGTGCAGTTCGAGATCGGTGGCAACGTCGTAGTCGATGCCGCGCGCATTGAGCCAGTCCACCAGGTGCAGATCGGCGGGAAACTGCCAGATGGCGCCGCCGCCGAAGCGATACTTCGGCCGCATGTTGACGATGGGCCGGCGGGCGGAGGAAAAGCACACGCCGCTGCCGTCGCTGTGGGCGTCGTAGGTCGACAGGCCGAGTTCCGGGTGCGCGTACAGGTAGATTTCCTGTTCGCCGATCACCGGTACATGGCCGACGATGGATTGACCAACGGGAACATCGGTGAGGATGTGATTGTTGGCGTAGGCGAGGTAGCTGGCCGTGGGCACCAGGAACAGCACCCTGGCCGTGGCGGTGCCGCGCGGGGGCAGCACGAAGAAGGGCAGGTGGTCCTCGGCGTCGCCCATGGTCACGCGCAGGGCGTAGCAGTCGCTCGGCAGATCCTGCGGGATGGTGAATGCGATATCGGTGTCCCAGCGGCAGTCGTCGATGTCGTCATCATGAAAATGGATGGCACCGTACTGTGCCGGCGCGTGGCGGAAGTTCTCCTCGCGGCCATCCCAGTTCCAGCCCGTCATGGCGCGGGCCGGCATGTTCACGCAGGCCCCGTGGCAGGCGTGGGGGCCGATATCGGTGACGTGATCGGTCGGGATGCCGCGTGGGCCGATGCCGTCGCTGAAATCCCAGTGGGCCAGCAGGCCGGTGCCGGCAACGGGGCGGCCCTCGCAAAGCGCCTGGAACTCGGCATCATCGATGGCGCGGGACCACAGGCGCGGGCTGTCGATCCTGCCGTTGTAATGGCAGTCGATTGCGGTGCTGTCGGCGACCGCGCGTGCGCCGGCGATGACGATGGGCACCGCCTTGTCGCCCGGCACGGACAACTGACCGGCGCTCTGGTGGGTGTCATCGTCGACCACGACGGGGGCGAGCAGGCTGTTGACCGAGTTGACCACGGCGCGCTGGCGGATGACAGCGTTACCGCCGGCATCCAGGCAGGCGGCGACGCTGTACCAGAGGCCGGCCCGCAGGGGCTGGCTGGCGCGCAGCACCTCGGCGCCGATCTCCAGTTGCAGGCAACCCTCGTGCAGGTACAGGCCGACGCTGTCGGTGGCGCCCCGTCGCCCGCGCGAGAGGATGCACTGGTCCGGTTTGCCCGGCGTTGTCGGCATGATGAAGGCATGGATGGTGAAGCTGCCTGCCAGGGCGAGTTCATCCTCCGGATCGCTGACGACCACGCAGGACCCGGCATCGATCGGCTGGAAGCGGCCGGGATACTCGCCGTTGATGTCGGCGTCGACAAGCTGCTCGCGAAAGCCCGGCCCCTGCGGGTTGGTGTCGCCGTTGATGAGCCGGACCAGGTCGGCCCGGTAATCGCCCGGCCGCTCGCAGCTGACCTTGAATTCGATGGTTTCACCGGGCGCGACGCTGAGGCGGTCGCTGTAGCCATGGATGTCGGCGGGCTTCACGTCAGTCCTCCATCAGGTCGCGGACGCGAAGCAGGAACACCGCGTGCATCGCGGCCTCCTCGCTGGCGTGGGCAACGTCGTCGATCATCTGCGGCGGGGCGCCGCGCACACCCGTAAGCCGGGCGATGCGGTAACGCTGCCAGGGTTCCTCGGCGACGATGATGTACTTGCCTGCCTGCGGTGCGCGGCGGAAGTAGTTCACCACCCGGGTGAGCGCGTCGGAATGCGGGCCGAGCGGCTGGCTGGCATGCTCGGCAATGAGGTCTTCGTTGATGAGCCGGCGCAGCGACTCGCGGATGCGGGCGTCGAAGGCGGCGTAGACTTCCAGCTGGCGATCGATAGTGGTCATCGGTGGCGGTTTCCTCCCGGCAGGCGCCAGCGAGGATAGCAGACCGGCAGCCTGCCGCGCTGCGGTGCGCCGGTTGAGAACCTGCTTTGCCCGCCATGGCCGCGCCGGTGGCGAGTGTGCCGGCCCTGGCCGCTGCACGATACCGGCGCGGCAACCCGGGCCCGGCCGGTACGCTCAGGGGATCTGGATCTTGCCCCCGCCGGGCAGGCCACCCATTCCGCCCATGCCGCCGCCACCACCACCGCCGCCCATCTCGGGAACAACGA
>CAYGQN010000220.1:0-7351 GCA_964351795.1 uncultured Gammaproteobacteria bacterium | reverse complement strand
CCCGTAGGAGCGGCTTCAGCCGCGATAGCGCCGGGGTCGCGCCCGGCGGCTTCGCTCGGGTTGCCGTTGTTGCTGGTGGGTGTCGCGATGCTGGCTTCGTTCGGGTTGCCGTGGCTTGAGGTGGGCGCCGCGGCGGTGACCCGCCCCGCTACCGCTCGCGCGCCCTCCGTGGCGCACTCGCTACCGGCGTTCGCGTGCTCGCTTCCTGCTGCGCGCGCGACCGCAGGCGCGCGGGGCGGGCCCCCGCCGCGCCCTGCCATATTCCACCCTGCCGCCTCCGCTCCCCCGACCCGACGCCCCCGTAGGAGCGGCTTCAGCCGCGATAGCGCCGGGGTCGCGCCCGGCGGCTTCGCTCGGGTTGCCGTTGTTGCTGGTGGGTGTCGCGATGCTGGCTTCGTTCGGGTTGCCGTGGGTTGAGGTAGGCGCCGCGGCGGGTACTGGAGCAGGCGCTAGGGCAGATGGGCGTCAGGCCAGCGAAAGCCCTGGGACAGCAGGCTCTGCAGGGGTGCGAACAGCGGCCTTGGGAGTGTCGGCCAGGCGAACCAGTCCCAGCCAAGGCACTTGTCCGGCTCCAGGGTCAGCGGGTCGCCCGCGCATTGCCCGGCGATGACAAACAGCGTGACGAAATGGCGTTGCAGATCGGGGAAGTAGTCGTCGGTGAAGCCAGCGTGGCGCACCTGCCCGATCATCAGGCCCGTTTCCTCCCGGACCTCGCGCACCGCGCATTCACTGATGGTTTCGCCGAAGTCCAGGTGCCCGCCGGGCAAGGCCCAGGTGCCGGCACCATGGGCACCGTGGCGCTCGCCCAGCAGAACCCGGCCCTCTCGCACCACGAACACGCCCACACCCACCTGGGGCAACCGGCTTTGCATCGGCTTCATCTCCCGCCAAAACACGCAGCATAGCGCGCTTGCAGCAGGCAAAAAAAAACCGCCGCGGGGGGCGGCGGTATAAAGCGGACGCTGATATGTCTGAAGGGGGGGAGGTCCGACGTAGTCAGCGTCCAGGGGGAGGTTCGTGTGCCTGCTCAGCCGTCGTTGCGCGTGGGCATGTCGACCGGCACTACCAGGGCCGTATCCGCGCCACTGCCATTACCCAGGCGGAAGCCACCCAGGTCGGCGGCGACCACCGGTGCGACTTCCCAGGGGGCTGCCACGTCCGGGGTCACCGGCGGGGCGGCCACGTGGTCCAGCAGACCATTGGCTGCGACACTGGACGCGGTGAGCATGAGGGCGGCGGTCATTGCAATTGTCTTGTTCATGTCCTTTTTCCTTTCCGTTGCTGCTTTCAGCCCGCTGTTCCGGCGGGCGGCCCGAGGTCTTTTTGCCGCGGTGCGGAAGGAAAGATAGTTGTTCACCCTGGCTAACAGAAGTCTGCTTTTATAAAATTGGTGTTTACATATAGTAAACACTTAGAATCATTCTAAACTATTGATTTCAAAGGCTTGGCGATTCCAGGCTCCGAAACGCCACCAGGACACCCACCATGGACAAGCTCCAGAGCATCCGCGTTTTTCTCACGATTGCCCGTGAAGGCAGCTTCTCGCGGGCCGCCGAATCACACGGCCTGTCCAAGGCGATGGTCTCGCGCCACATCAGCCAGCTGGAGGACAACCTGGGCGTACGCCTGCTCAATCGCTCCACCCGCGGTGTCAGCCTCACCGAGGCCGGGCGCAACTACCGGGATCGCTGTGATCAGATCCTCGATGATCTCGAAGACGCCGAAAGCTCGCTCAAGGCCATGGAACGCGAACCCACCGGCCGGATCCGGGTCGGTTCGCCGCCGGCCCTGGGTGCCTTCCGCGTGGCGCCGGCCGCGGCGGAGTACATCAAGCGTTACCCGCGCACGGAGGTGGACCTCGTGCTGCTGGACCACCTGGTCGACCCGGTGGAAACGGGCCTGGACATCGTGCTGCAGATCGGCGAACTCGGTGACTCCAGCTACGTGGCACGTCGCCTGGGCGATGCGGGTTTCCTCGCGGTGGCGGCGCCCGAGTACCTGAAAGAGCACGGCATGCCCGCGCGACCCGAGGACCTGCTGGCGCACAACTGCCTGCGCCAGACCGACCAGCTGCTGACGCGCTACTGGACCTTCTACCGGGACGGCAAGCCGATGCAGATGAAAGTCAGTGGCAACTTCTCCGCGACGCTGGCGAGCGCGGTCCGCCGCGCGGCCCAGCGCGGCCTGGGCATCGCCTACCTGCCCACCTACATGGTTATCAACGACATCTCGCGCCGTCACCTCGTGTGGCTGTTCCCGGATCTCGATCCGCTGGTGGTGCCGATTCACGCCATCTATCCGCACCGTCAGCACCTGTCCACCCGCATCCAGACCTTCCTGGAGTTCCTCGGCGGTTACCTGGGCGATTCCGGGGTCGGCCGCCTGCGGGTGCTGGCCACCGCGAGCCGCTACCTCAGCCAGCCGGCCGCGGCCATCAGTACCCGCGTCGACGAGGAAACCACCGCCGGCGACTGACCGGGCCGGGGCTGCGACAAGCTGCCGCAGCCCCGCGCCGGGCGGCAGCTATAATGCGGGCCGGCCCGCACCCGCCGCCCGGATGAACATCTCGCTTCGCTACCTGCTGCTCATTCGCCTGTTCGCCATGACCGGCCTGGCACTGGGGCTGGCGATCATGCACGGCGTATTCGGGCTGCGCTTCCCGGTATTGCCGGTGGCCGGCGCCATCGTTGCGCTGGGGCTGTTCTCGGTGGTGTCCTGGCAGCGCCTGCGGGACCGCGCCCTGCGCGGCGAGGGCACGCTGCTGGTGCAGCTCATCGCCGACATGGCCGCCCTGACGGTGGTGGTGTACTACACGGGCGGCTCGGTCAACCCGTTCATCTCGCTGTTCATCCTGCCGGTGATCTTCGCCGCCGCCGGCATGCGCATCGGCAATGCCATCCTGATCGCCCTGCTTGCCTTCGGCAGCTACACGGCGCTGATGTTCTTCAACCGGCCGCTGCTGGACGTGCACGACCACGGCAGCGCGGCCCGCCTGCACCTGTGGGGCATGTGGTACGGCTTTGCCATGAGCGCGGCGCTGGTGGCCATCTTTGTCGCGCGCATCGGCGCCGCACTGCGCCGCCGCGACCATGCCCTTGCCGCCGCGCGCGAGGAACGCCTGCTGGCCACCATGGCCGTGGTGTGCCGCGAACTCGAACGCGAAGAGGGCGACGGGCCGATGCAGGCCGACCTCGCCATCCTCGCCAGCCAGATCGATCGCTGCAAGACCATCCTCGCCGGCATGGCCGCGGACGCAGGTACGCTGCAGGCACGCGATGCCATCACCACCGACCTGGGCGAGTACCTGGCGGGCGTCATCGACCGCTGGCAGCAGGACCGGCCCGACACCCGCGTGAGCATCCAGCGCAGCGGCGACTGCCCGGCCTGCCCGGTGGCGGTGGACCGCACGCTCACCCAGGCCCTGACCAACATCCTGCAGAATGCGGCCGACGCCTCCAGCGCCCGCGTGCAGGTGGGCCTGAGCTGGGATGCCGATACCCTGGCGCTGTCGGTACGCGATGACGGCCCCGGCATCGATCCGGCCCTGCAGCCACGGCTGGGCCGCGAGGCCGTCAGCACCAAGCGCGAGGGCATGGGGATCGGCCTGCTGCTCGCCCAGACCACCATCAGCCGCCTCGGGGGCAGCGTTGCATTGGGCCCGGACGACGGCCAGGGCACCATCGCCCGGATCCGCATCCCGCTGGCGCGTCTGCGGGCCGACCCGGCGGCAGGCACGGCATGAGCGCGGCGCCGGTCATTCTGGTGGTCGACGACGATGCCGCGTTCACCGAGGTGCTAGGCCGCGCCCTGGAGCGGCGTGGCTATATCGCCCGGATCGCCGCCAGCGAGGCCGGCGCCCTGGCGCAGGCGAGCCAGGAGCCACTGCCCTGGCGCGCGGTGGTGGACCTGCGCATCGGCGAGGAATCGGGCCTGGACGTGGTGCGCGCCCTGCGCCAGGCGCAGCCGACGCTGGCAATCGTGGTGCTCACCGGCTACGCCAGCATCGCCACCGCCGTGGAGGCCATGCGCCTGGGCGCGGTGAACTATCTCACCAAGCCCGCCGACGCCGACCAGATCCTCGCCGCCTTCGACCCGGACGCCGCCGGGGCCGCCACCGTGCCCGAGGATCCGCTGCCTCTGCAGCGCGTGGAATGGGAGCATATCCAGCGTGTGCTCACCGAGTGCGAGGGCAATATCTCCGAGGCCGCGCGCCGGCTTGGCCTGCACCGGCGTACCCTGCAGCGCAAGCTGCTGAAACGGCCATCGGGCCTGAAGTAGCCACGCCCAGGGGCGGCGTTCAGAAGGCCTCGGCCGGCAGCGCCATGAGGTTGTCGGCGCCGGCTTCCACCCGGGCGCGGTGCACGGCCGCCTCGCCGATCATGTGCGAGAAGAAATATCTGGCGGTGATGAGCTTGTGCTCGTAGAAGGCCGCATCATCAGGCTCCCGCGCCAGCGCATCCAGGCTCACCTTCGCCATCTGCGCCCACACATGACCGAACGCCACCAGCGCCGTCAGATCGAGGTAAGGCACGGCCCCGGCGCCGGCGTTGTCCGGCTTCGTCATGGCGTTGTGCATCAGCCAGGTGGTGGCCGCCTGCAGCTCCGCCAGCGCCACCCCCAGCGGCTTCACGAAATCGTTCATGCGCGCATCGCGCGAGTGCACCTCGATGAAGTCCGTGATGATCGTGAACCAGGTCTTCAGGGCACGGCCGCCGTTGGCAGCGAGCTTGCGGCCCACGAGGTCCATTGCCTGGATGCCGTTGGTACCTTCGTAGATCATCGCGATGCGGGCATCGCGGACGAACTGCTCCATGCCCCACTCGCGGATGTAGCCGTGCCCGCCCAGCACCTGCTGGGCGGCGGTGGCGTTGGCATAGCCGCGATCGGTGTAGAAGGCCTTGATGACCGGCGTCAGCAGGCCGATGAGGTCATCGGCCTGCTGGCGTGCCTCCGGCGTCGGGGCCCGGTGCACCATGTCGACCTGTACCGAGGCCCACAGCGCCAGCGCCCGCGCGCCCTCGTTGAAGGCCCGCGCCTCCAGCAGCATGCGCCGCACGTCGGGGTGGACGATGATCGGATCGGCCCTGCCGTCGGCGTTCTTCGGCCCGCTGAGCGAGCGGCCCTGCAGACGCTCACGGGCATAGGCGGCGGCGTTCTGCGTGGCCACTTCCGACAGCGACAGGCCCTGTATGCCCACACCCAGCCGGGCCGCGTTCATCATGATGAACATCGCGCGCATGCCCTTGTCACGCTCGCCGACCAGGTAGCCGGTGGCGCCATCGTAGTTCAGCACGCAGGTGGCATTGCCGTGGATGCCCATCTTCTTCTCGATGGCGCCGCAGCTCACGGCGTTGCGCTCGCCCGGCGAGCCGTCCTCGTTCACCAGGAACTTCGGCACCACGAACATGGAGATACCCTTGATGCTGTCGGGCGAGTCCGGCAGCTTCGCCAGCACCAGGTGGATGATGTTCTCGCTGAGATCATGCTCGCCGGCGGAAATGAATATCTTGGTGCCGGTGATGCGGTAGCTGCCGTCGGCCTGCGGTTCGGCGCGGGTGCGCAGCAGGCCGAGGTCGGTGCCGCAGTGCGGCTCGGTGAGGTTCATCGTGCCCGTCCAGGTACCGGCGACGAGTTTGGGCAGGTAGCAGGCCTTCTGTTCCGCCGAGCCCACCGCCTCGATGGCGGCGATGGCGCCCTGGGTAAGGCCCATGTACATGGTGAAGGCCATGTTGGCGGAAATCAGGTACTCCTCCAGCGCCGTGGACAGCACGTGCGGCAGGCCCTGCCCGCCCCAGGCCGGGTCCGCCGACAGGCCGACCCAGCCGCCCTCGACCACCTGCTGCCAGGCCTCGGCGAAACCCGGTGGCGTGGTCACGCTGCCATCGGCGTTGCGCACGCAGCCATGCTCGTCACCGACCTGATTCAAGGGCTGCAAAACCTGCTCAACCAGCCGCGCGCCTTCTTCGAGAATTGCTGCGACAACATCCGGCGTGGCCTCGCTGAAACCCGGCAGCGCGGCGTATTGCTGGATATCCAGCACCTCGTTGAGCAGGAACAGCGTGTCTAGGACGGGGGCCTTGTAGACGGGCATGGGCGCTACTCCTCGGGCATCGGCTGGCGTAACCTTGGAACGGGCAGCTTAGAACCGGCCCCGGATTATTGCGAGTCCGCGCCGGCCCGGGCACAGGCGCCCACTGCATGCACCGCAACAATCCGGGAGGCCAGCATGACCGACGCACAGACACTCGTCCGGCAGTTCATCGACACCCCGGGGGCAACTGAACTCGATGCCGCGATCACCGTCGCCCACCTGATCGAGCCCACCGCCGATGCGACCGGGATCCGCGGCGAGCTGCAGGCCCTGGGCGCCCTGTGCAGCGCCACACTGGGCAATACCGCCGACGCCGAGGGCCTGTGCGCCTTCATGGCCGAGCAGGGTTACCGCGGCGCTTCCGAGGATTACTATGATCTCGACAACAGTCGCCTGGATCGCGTGATTGCCCGCCGCCGCGGGATCCCGATCACCCTGGCCATCGTCTACCTGGCCGCTGCCCGCGCAGCCGGCCTGCAGGCCCACGGCATCAACTTCCCGGGGCATTTCCTGCTGCGGGTGGAACACATGTTCGTGGACCCGTTCCGCCATCGCACCCAGACCGAGGCCGACTGCCTCAAGCGCGTCGAACAGCTCGGGGATCGCAACGCCGCCATGCAGTTGCTCACGCGGGCCACGCCGGAAGACTTCCTCGTGCGCATGCTCAACAACGTGCGCAGCATCATCAACGACAGTGGTGATCTCACCCGGGCGCTGGAACTGGTGCAGTGCCAGCGGCTGCTGCGCCCGCGCGAGCTTGGCCTGGGCGTGGAGGAAGCGCGGCTGTGGGAGCGACTGAACGTGCCACACCAGGCCTGCGACACGCTTACCGACCTGCTGCCGCACATCGCCCATGCGCCCACGCGCGAGCAGATGCAGGTGTGGATCAACCAGCTCGCGGACCGGAATGCGCCGACCGTGCACTGAGCCGCCCCGCCAGCCCGGCGCCGAAACCCCGCCGGCTTGCCCCGACACCCCCTGCCAGCCAACACGACCCGGCCACCCTGCCCGCGCCGAACCCGACCACGCCGCCGATGCCCGAACCCGGACACCACGACACCAGCACCCCGACACACCCCCGGCGCCCGAACACAGCGCCGCGCCGACGCCGGCACCCGGACACCACGCCCGCGCCGAACCCGGCCCGCCGCAGGGGGCGACTTCAGTCGCCCCGCGACCGGCTCCGCGGCCCCCCCGCCCGGCCTCCAACCACCTCCATGCACACGCGCGTGCCATCATCGCCCGGCCCGCGGCCCTCGC
>CAYGQN010000219.1:5154-7374 GCA_964351795.1 uncultured Gammaproteobacteria bacterium | reverse complement strand
CATCCATCTGCAGCCACGGCCGGGCAGCGACGCGGCGCTGGCCTTCGCGCTGGCCCATGCGCTGCGCCGCGAGGGCCTGTTCGACGAGGCCTGCATCAGCGGCCACGTTCTCGGCGCCGATGAACTGGAGGCGCAGCTCGACACCTGCACCCCGGCCTGGGGCGAGCGCATGACGGGGGTTCCCGCCGCCGCCATCGCGGCCGCGGCCCCTCGCTGCTGTGGGCCGGTCAGGCGCTCAGTCGCCAGCCGGCCGGCGGCAATGCCATGCGTGCCGTGGGCATGCTGGCACCGCTGACGGGCAACCTCGGCAAGCCCGGCGCCGGCATGTACTACCTCAACTTCACCCCGGCACTGGCGGGCCTGGACCTGGACTGGCTGACCGGCAGCGCGCTGCTGCCACGCGAGCGCACGGCCGTGCCCTGGGGCCGCATGGCCGACGTCATGCTCGGCGAGCGCTACCGCATGTTCTTCTGCTGGAACACCAACCCGCTCGTCTCGGCGCCGCAGCAGCGCAAGCTGCGCACGGCACTCGCCCGAGAGGACCTGTTCAGCGTGGTTATCGACTGCTTCCACACCGACACCGCCGGGCTGGCCGACTACATCCTGCCCGCCGCCTCCTTCCTGGAGGAGGACGACATCACCTTCAGCTACTTCAACCTGCTTATCGGCGCCCAGCGCAAGGCCCGCGAGCCACTGGGCGAGGCCTTGCCGAACGCGGAAATCTTCCGGCGCCTGGCCGCCGCCACGGGCCTTCATGCCCCGGCGCTGCACGAATCCCAGGCCAGCCTGCTCGCGACGATGTGCGCCCAGATGGGCATCGAGGGCGGTTTCGAGGGGCTGGCGGCCAAGGGCTGGACCTGGATGACCGAGGCCCCGGTGACGTTCTGGGAGGACGGCCGCTTTCCCACCCCCAGCGGCCGCGTCGAGATCGCCTCGGCCAGCGCCGCGGCCGATGGCCACCCGCGCCTGCCGCAGCCGCTGGCGGATCCGCCCCCCGCCGCCGGCTGCCTGCGCCTGCTGAGCCCGGCATCGGACTGGCGCCTCAATGGCAGCTATGCCAATGACCCCGGCCTGGCGCGCCGGGCCGGCCCGGCGACGGTCCACCTGGCCCCGACCGACGCTGCCGCGCGCGGTCTGGCCAGCGGCGACCTGGCCAGCCTGGACAATGCCAGCGGCAGCCTCCGGCTGACGGTCGAGGTGGATACCGATGTCCTGCCCGGAACCGCGCTGGTCTACAAGGGCCGCTGGCCGCAGTGCGAGACGGCCGGGGGCAACATCAACGCGCTGCACGATGGCAGCCTTGCCGACATGGGCGCGGGCAACCCGGTACACGGCATCGAGGTCCGCGTAACGGCGGCCATGGAGTCACATCAGACCGACCGCTGACCCCGTGCACGCGGGCGGCCTTTGCCATCGCATGCATTTCCGTCCGGCTTGAGATGCCGTATCATGACCTTCTCGCAAGCTGTGCTTCCTGGGGAGGAATCAATTGCGCAGCATCCTGATTGCCGCGGTGCTCAGTGCGCTGGTCAGCCTGGCTGCACCAGCCCAGTCGCCGCCGGCCCTGGTCTATACCGTGGATCGCTTCCTCGTCGAGGGCGACAACCCGCTGGAGTCCGCTGCCACCGACGCGGCCCTGGCGCCGTTCCTGGGCGAGCATGCCGGTATCGAAGGTCTGTTCGCCGCCACCGATGCGCTGAAACAGGCGCTCGCCGCCGCCGGCCATGTCTTCCATCGCGTGACCCTGCCACCGCAGGAACTCGATGGCGGGACGGTGGTGTTGAAGGTGGTCAGCTTCGGCCTTGGCGAAGTGGACATCCGCGGCCAGCGTCACTTCAGCGAGGACAGCGTCCGGCGCAGCCTGACGAAGGTGATCGCCGCCGGCTCGCCCGACCTGCCGGAGGTCTCGCGGTCGCTGGCCGTGGCCAACCAGCATCCGCTGAAGCAGCTGCGCGTGAACTTCCGGGAAAGCGAAACCCTGCCCGACAGTCTCGATGCGGTGGTCACCGTCGACGACCAGCGCCACTGGAACGTGTTCGGCAACATCAACAACATCGGCAACAAGGACACCGGCCGCACCCGCCTGCTGCTGGGCGCCCAGCATGGCAACGTCACGAAACACGACGACGTGCTCACGGCCACCGTATCCACCTCGCCGGACAATGCCGATGACGTCTTCCAGTTCGGCGCCTTCTACCAGCTGCCGGTGTATGCCTGGAG